>MHMQ01000011.1 GCA_001819395.1 Candidatus Niyogibacteria bacterium RIFCSPLOWO2_01_FULL_45_48 | reverse complement strand
CGGAACCGGCAGACGCACAGGACTCAAAATCCTGCGAGGGCAACCTCATGGGAGTTCAACTCTCCCCCCGGGCACCAAGACAAAACCCCGACGGAAAACCCGCCGGGGTGTTTTTGTTTAGAGTTCGCCGAACTCGGCCTTGGAAATAATCATTTCCTGAATTTCTTGGGTTCCTTCATAGATCCAAACTCCGAATGCCTCGGCGTGCAGTCTAAAAATATCATAGTCGGCAATAAAACCATTTCCGCCGAAAATACCGACCGCCTCGCGCGTCACCTCAAGCGCCACTCTAGCAGCTTTCAGCTTGGCTTCGGACGCTTTTTGAACAAATGGCTGACCTTCGTCTTTGAGCCGGGCCGCTTCAAAAATAAGGGCTCGCACAGCGTCTATTTCCGTTCGCATCCAGGCGTACTTTCTTCGCGCCTGCTCTGTGTCATTAACCTTTTTTTCGCCTCCAGCGACCATTCTTTCGTCGCCGTAATCTTTGGCGCGCCTTAATGCTTCTTCGGCAAGGCCGACTGCCTGCATAGCAACGCCGAGACGCCCCGCGTTCAAAGTGCTCATCGCGATTTTAAAGCCGTTGTTTTTTTCTCCGACAAGCGCCCCTTTTGGAATGTGACATTCGTTAAAAATAACATCACAAATTGGAGAGGCATGAAGAGCAATTTTTTTCTCGGCTGAACCCAGAATTATACCCGGAGTTGAAAGGTCTAAAATAAATGCGCTTATTCCCTTTGAGCCGGAGCCCTTGGCACCCGTTCTTGCAAAAACTGTCGCCATTTTGCCATTTATGGCGTTGGTTATAAAACGCTTCGTGCCGTTAAGAATAAAGTCGTCCTCGGTTTCTTTCGCCGAAATTTTCAATGAAGCAACGTCGCTTCCGCAGGAGGGCTCGGTAAGGCAAAAACACCCCAGTTCTCCGTTGGCAAACCTTGGCAGCCAAAACTCTTTTTGTTCGTTATTTCCGAACAAAAGAACGGGTAAAACGGCAATGGAGTTTTGAACAAGCCAAATCAGATACAAGCTTGACCACGCTTCCGCAAGCGGCTCGCCCACTGTGAGCAGCTCTGTCGTGCAAAATCCGGCGCCGCCGTATTCAAGCGGAACGGAAAGGCCCATCATCCCTCGGTCGCCCAACATGCCGATACGATCCAGCGGCATTTCGTGTTCTTTTTCAAGAGAATCTATTTCTTCTTTTGGAATATCCCGCACAAAATCCATCATTAGGCCGCGAACCTGCTTCACCTCTTCTTTAAGCATTACCGCGCTCCTTATCAAAACCACTTTCCGCCTTGATATTACATCATTCTTTTTTGTGATACAATATACCCAATATGCTTTTATCCCGCGATGCTATTTTAAGACACATGAAAGAGGGCAATATCATTATTGACCCATATGAGCCCAAAAAACTCAAAACCACAAGCTACGACGTGACTCTCGGCGAATATTTCTGGCGCGAGTCGCACCCGAACGGAGGCCACACCATACATAATATATACGACGACGCTTCAACCAAGCGGATTTGGTCGGGGCCACATGAAGCCAAAACCACGGAAAAATTTTCGGAAGAAATGAACATGAAATTTTCCAACATAAAGCCGGGGGATAAAATAATAATGATTCACCCGGGCGAGACTATTCTGGCGCACACCCAGGAATACGTCGGCGGACGCACAAAGTGTGTCGGCAAAATGTACGCGCGCTCATCTTTGGGCAGAAACTTCATCGAGGTCTGCAAAGACGCCGGCTGGGGAGACGTCGGATATTTCAACCGCTGGACAATGGAAGTGACGAATAATTCCCAGCATTTCACCATTCCCCTCGTCGTCGGCCGCCGAATAGCGCAGATGGTTTTTTACGAAGTTGAGCCAATCCTTGATAAAGATTATTCGCAGGACAAAGGCAAATACCAAGTTGCCGATGATTTAGAAAAACTCAAAAAAGACTGGAATCCCCACATGATGCTCCCCAAAATGCATCTTGATTGGGAAGTGAAAGAGTTTTAATATCTTCAAATGGGTTCTTCTAAGTAGGGGGCGCTTGGACAAAGATCAAGAGTTAATGGAATCCTTGGAGAAAGAGGGTGTTTTGAAAAAGGGCCACTTCGTATTATCCGGCGGGAACCATAGCGATAAGTATGTAGACCATGATGTCATTTACGCCAAACCATTTCTGGTTACCGTATGCGGACACGGCAAAGAGTTTTTAGAAAATTTAAAATAGCCAAAACACTCCGGTTAACTGGAGTATTTTTTATATTTCAAAACAAAATAGTTTACAAGATACGCCGAGACAATACCGATAACGGCCCCGCCCAAAATGTCGGACGGCCAGTGGATGCCCGCGATAACGCGGGAAATGCCCATCGCCAGGGCGAAAAGGTAAAACAAAATTCCCCACTTGCGATAATAAATGAAAACTCCCGCGGCCAAAGCGAAGAAAAAAGCGGCGTGTCCCGAGGGAAAAGAGCTTCCGCCGTCGTGAGCGACAAGTTGATAAATATCCATGGTTTCAAACGGGCGCGGCCTGCTGTAAAAAAATCGAATCAAATCCGTGATAAAAAAACGTGAGAAAAACGCTGAAACAAGCGCGACAAAAACCATTTGCATTTGCACTTGGACGTGAAACGTCCAAGTGGACACAAAACGTTTGCGCCCAAAATAAACCGGGTATATTAAAAATGCGCCAAGGCCCGTGAGCATCCACCAGCCGAGATATTCGGCTTTAAAAATTACAGCCGTATCAAAAAACATCCAGCGCCCCGCAAAGCTATTTAAGTAATTAAGAATTGTTGTATCCATACTTATCAATGTTTACTAGACACTCGGTGTTTAGTTTTTTGCGACAAAATTACTAAATTTTTAAAAAGCATGGCGACCGTCAATGGTCCCACGCCCCCCGGAACAGGAGTAAATAAAGACGCCTTCCCGGAAACCGCCGGTTCAAAATCGCCCTTAAGCTGGCCATGTTCTCCGGAAGTTCCGGCGTCAATCGCAATAACTCCATCTTTAACCATGTCTTTTTTAATGAATCCTGCTTTGCCGGCGCCTGAAATTATAACATCGGCTCCGGCGATAACTTCCGAAAAGTTTGGCGATTCGGTAGTAAGAACCGCAAAAGGCAGGCGTCCACCTAAAAGCCAGAGCGATGCCGGTTTTCCGACCAAAGCTCCTTCTCCGATAATAACTATGTTTTTACTTTCAAGCTTAATTTCGTTTTTTTCAAAAATATGTTTTATGGCGCCGACAACAGGGGACGTTATATCTAATCTGCCGTTCGCAAATT
Organism: Candidatus Niyogibacteria bacterium RIFCSPLOWO2_01_FULL_45_48; assembly: GCA_001819395.1. Classification (GTDB taxonomy): domain Bacteria; phylum Patescibacteriota; class Minisyncoccia; order HO2-45-28; family HO2-45-28; genus HO2-45-28. The sequence goes on along the minus strand of MHMQ01000011.1, from coordinate 39,373 downwards.
TTCCGACAGCTTCAGACGACAAAACATCAACGTCTTTCGCCACGGGAATTGAATCAAGAATATATTGCGTGCGTTGTTTTATTTCGTCAGGCAGAGGCAGCTGGATTATGACGCCCGTATTTTTTTTATCGTGCGTTATCTGCGAAATCCATGCCCGAAGTTTTTCTCTAGATTTCCAGATTTCTTTTTTTGGTTTTTTCACTTCAACATCAACGCCGACTGACGCCCCGAACGCCCTCTTTCTCTTTATGAAACTTTCGGATGCCGAATTGTCGCCAATATAAATAACTGCAAGTTTTATTTTTTTACCGACAACCGTAACCTCTTTTTTAAGTTCGTCTTTTATTTCTTCGGCCAGCTTTTTGCCGTCAACTATTTTGGGCATGGGAATTTTTTAACGAAACGCGAAACTTCGTTTTTAACTTTTTTCGGATCCAGATTATTTTTCAAAATCCCACTAACCCATTCGGCAATACGCGCCATTTCTTTTTCTTTCACTCCTCTTGTGGTTACGGCCGGAGTTCCGATGCGGATTCCCGAAGGGTTAAAAGGAGAACGGCTGTCATAAGGAATGCCGTTGCGATTTACTATTATTCCGGCCGATTCAAGAAGTTTTTCCGCGTCTTTCCCCGCAATGCCTTTGTCCCAAACATCAAGCAAAAATAAGTGATTATCCGTTCCCCCAGAAACAATGCGCCAGCCCTTCTTTTTTAATTCCCCCGCCAGAACTTTCGCGTTTTTTACGATTTGGTGCGCGTATTTTTTAAAAGATGGTTGCGTTGCCTCATGAAGCGCGACCGCGATAGCCGCCGTCTGGTGATCATGTGGCCCGCCCTGCCCTCCGGGAAAAACGGCTTTATTTATCGCATCTTCATATTCTTTTTTAAAAAAAATCAAAGCCCCCCTCGGCCCTCTTAATGTTTTATGCGTAGTCGTTGTCACAACATCCGCGTATGGAAACGGTGAAGGATAAACGCCTCCGGCGACAAGACCCGCAAAGTGCGCCATATCAACCATCAAAATCGCGCCGCAAGAATCCGCAATTTTCCTGAATTTTTTAAAGTCTAATTCGCGCGAATATGCCGAATATCCCGCCACAATCAATTTTGGCTTTTCTTTTTTCATCTGTAGCGTTAGTTTGCCGTAATCCAAAATTTCCGTTTTTCTGTCAACCGTGTAGTGAGCCCAGCGCCAGAATTTTGAAGTCAGACTTACTTTTGAGCCGTGCGAAAGGTGCCCGCCCTGATCCAGAGCTTGCCCCGCCATTTTTTCTCCCGGCGGAACTAATGCCGAGTATACAAAAAAATTGGCGGGCACACCCGAAAGCGCCTGAACATTCACTCCCCACTTTTTTGGGTTGAGTTTAAAAAGTTTAAGCGCGCGTTCTTGCGTCAGCCGTTCAACTTCATCAACAACTTCATTTCCGGCGTAATAACGCCTCCCCGGATAGCCCTCGGAGTACTTGTTGGTCAAAACAGAACCAGTCGCCTCCCGCACCTCGCGCGAAGCGTAATTTTCAGAGGCAATCAGATTAATAACCCCCGCCTGCCTGTGTTCTTCGGCCTTAATCAGCGCCCGCATTTTTTTGTCAGTCATTATTTAAGAATATCCCCGAAAATCAGTTTTTTCAATTCTTTTTTAGAAACCGCTCCTTCGCGTAAAATTTTAGGAGGCCAAATTGTGCAATCAAGAACGGTTGATGGTTTTGAAGGAGACAAATCTCCTGCATCCAAAATTAAGTCCGGTTTAACTTTTAAATTTTTAAACTCTGCGATCAACTCGTCAATTTTAGTATGCTCCGGCTTTCCGGCAACATTCGCCGAAGTGCCCGTTATGGGTCTTCCGAATTTTTCAATAATTTTTAAAACCAAGTCATAATTAGGCATCCTCACAGCAATTGTTCTGCCGCCTTTCGCTCTTAATACACAAGTAATTTTGCCAGGCAATACTTTACGCAAAAAATATAAAACCCGCTCGCTTTCTCGGTCAGAACTCGGTTCTGTGGTCAAAGCCGGGCTCTGACCAAGCATTTCAAAAGACGAAACAAAAACAGGCAATTTTTTGTCTTCCGAGCGCCCCTTTATTTCAAAGACTTTCTGAACCGCTTTTTCGTTACCCACATCCGCCGCCAACCCGTAAACCGTATCCGTCGGCACGACAACCACCCCGCCGGAAACCAAAACCTCAACGGCCCTACTAACCGACCCGCCAAAATTATTTTTACTAATTTTTATCCTTTCCACTTTCCGTCAAAACTTTAAAATATAATAATTGGTTTTTTTGGTTTAAGGCGCGGTCAGCCCCCATATTCAACATCTTCTTCGTTTAGTCTGCGGTAAGTTTTTTCTTCGTTCATCTCTTCTATTATATTGGCTATCATTGAGGGCATGCGCGCGAGAATAAAAAACGCCTTCCCTGTTTTTGAATCAAAACCCATTTCACACAAGAGTACGGCAATCGCGCCGTCAATATTTAACGGAAGTTTTTTGCCTTTCTGTTTTCGGATCTCTTCCTCAATTTTCACGGCTTTATCCGCAAAAATTAAATCAAAACCCAGATCTTTCGCTTTTTTTAAAAGCGCTTGCGCCCTCGGATCTTTTTCTTTATATATTTTATGGCCGAATCCGGGCAAAATTTCGTTTTTTGACAGCGCTTCGGAAACGACGGATGATGCGTCCTTTTCGTTTTTAAACATGCGCATCGCTTTTTCAATCGCGCCCCCATGACGCTCGCCAACCGCGAGCGCCCCCGACGCAATCGCCGCGTTTACGTCGTTTCCGGAAGAAATCACTATTCTCGGCACGTATGCCGATGGCGTCGAAATACCGTGGTCAATCGCGCTTACCAAAATCGCGTTCATTAGTTTTTCCTCTTTGTCGCTCGGTTCTTGTCCGAGAATAACCAAAAAAAGCGCCCAAACAAAAGAATATTTTTCAATAAGCCCAATAAGGCTTTTCCCGCGGATATAGTGCTCGCCGTCTTTATCAAAACTGATTTTTGTTTTCCACTTCATATTAATTTTTTAACAGCTTCTGGTATGTCTTCCAAAACGTCCGCCAATATAACGCCAGCCGATTTTAAAGCTCTTATCTTTGACCGATAACTGCCGGCCCCTTTGCCGACAATTGCGCCGGCATGACCCAATACGGTGCCGTGCGGCAGACGGTTTGTAAATTTTCCGGCAATAACGGCAACTATCGGTTTGGTTATTTTTTTTGACTTTATGTGTTTTGCGACTTGCTCCTCGTATCCTCCGCCCACTTCGCCAAAAAGCACGACTGCTTTGGTTTGAGGGTCTTGTTCAAAAAGCATAAGAAGGTCGGAAAAACCGGAACCAATAAGCTGTTCGCCCCCGATGCCTATGGCGGTGCTTTGCCCGATGCCGGCGCGGCTCAAAATGATCGAGATTTCGGAGGTCATTCCTCCGCTTTTTGAAATAACTCCCACCGGCCCCGAGGTAAAAATTTTATCTACGTCGGCCGAACCGATTGAACCAATCTTTCCTTTACCCGGAGAAATAACACCCACGGAGGCCGGGCCTATAACGCGGGCTCCTTTAATTTTTGCCCAAGCTATAATTTCGGAGCAATCTTTGGGGGACACAAGTTCGGTCAAAATATTAATAAGCGGAATGCCGGCGGATATGGCTTCAATTGCCGCATCTTTTACCGCAAAAGCGGGCACAACAATCAGTGAGGCGTTTATTTCCGGATGCCGATTTTTTGCTTCTCTAACCGTGTCATATACCGGAACACCATGAATCTCCTGGCCGCCTTTTGACGGCGTAACTCCGGCCAAAACCCGAGTCCCGTACGAAAGCATCTCTTTTGCGGCTCTGGAACCTTCATTGCCCGTAATGCCCTGAACCAGCACCCTTGTTTTTTTGTCCACCAAAATAGCCATAAATTATTTTTTATTTTTATAAGACAAATCAACAATTGTTCGGGCGCTTGAAGCTATGGAAGTTTCCGAGCCAAAAACGTGAAAGTTATAGCCCTCTTTTTTGGCGACCGCTCTCAGCATTTCCGCGGCTTCTTTTTGTCTCGGCCCGTCTCTTCTGATCACAATCGGGTAGGCCGGTTTGGGTTTTATCTGGCGAAGTCCGCGCACAAAACCGCTAAGTGTTTCAAAAATGTCGGTAAAATTGGCGGTGCCCCCCACAACCCAGCACCCCTTAAGATTTTTTTGGCCCAGTACCTCCTTGGTTAATTCCATAACCAGCTCTGCTGAAGGATTTCCCGAATACTCGGTGTAGTTCGCCGGATCTCCTCCGGCCTCAATCAACGCATCAATGCTTAAAACAGAGGCTCCGCCCCCTGAAGCAAGAATCGCGATATCGCCACCCAAATGTTCAACCCGTCTTCTGGTCTTGGTAATTATCTTTGAGTCTGCAGCGATAAATTCTTTTTTCTTTGTTTTAATCAGCGGATTTATCTCGGATAAAACCAGATTTTCGTCCAAAAAAAGCTGCCATAATTTTTGTGCGATATCGGCAACTTTCGTAATATCGTCTGATATAAAACCGGCTTTGGCCAAGTACTCACGGACAACAAACGGCCTTAAACCAAAAATTATGTCAATCGGAAAAACATCCGCGTTCGCGATTCCGGAACCTCCTTTTGGAGATACGGCAAATACCGGCCCCTGGCTTCCGGTATCGTAACTAAACGAAAGATAATATTCCGCTAACGGATTCAGCTTTTTTGCCGCCAACACTTTTTTGACCGGCTCAAAATTAACTTCTTTTTTCAAAAGAGCGGCTATCGCTTTTTGGGCGGAAGATTGAGAATTCGCGGACATAATTCCGCCCGCCTTTTTTCGATCGCCCGAAAGAACCTGGGCTTTAAGCATATACGGGGGATCAAAATTTATTTTTTGGCCCGTCTTTGAAATAAGAACGGACTCCGGAACAGGTATTCCGTATTTTTTAAAAAGGTTCTGTCCTTCAAACTCGTAAAGTTTCATGTTAACCCTCAATTATACCCCAAAATTTTAGCTACGTCCAGTAAGTTTTGGCAATCGTGGTCGCATCCAAGATGGCGTTCGCGAACCGCCTCGAGTTCGGGGCGTATAAGCTGAATGGTTCGGACATGCGGGAATTTTTCTTTAACCGAATGAAGCGCGCGGTAAGGATTGTCATCGATAAAAATTACGGACTCCGCCTTCGGGTGTTTTTTTAAAATCTCTTCGGCCGCGACGACTTTTGAAGCGTCTTTAGAAACAACAACCTCGTCAACGATTTTATCCACCCCGCTGAAGCCGATTTTTTGTTTTTGCCAGTCTTCATTGCCGAAAGTCAAAATGACCCTGCGCCATCCGTTTTTAGAAAGACCCCCAAGAAATAATGGAGTGTCGTCATAAACAAAACCCGGCATTGTTTCGTTAAGAGCTTCCAAACTTTTTTTCAGAAGTCCGCTGTCTGCTTTTGGGAATCGTTCGGTAAAAAGAGCCATATGCTCGTTTCGGTGATAAGCCGCGCCTTTCGCTTTAAAATCCTCTCGCATTTGCTGATAAAACTCGTCGTGTTCTTTTTCGCTCACGCCGGAATCAATAAAAACCTTGCGCGAAGCAACGCTGAAAGCCGAGGTGTCAAACAAAACGTCGTCAAAATCCAGAAGAGCGATTTTCATCATGCCAGTTTCAAAATTATTGACGCCAATTTTTCGTGGTCATGGCGGATAAGCTCGCCTTTCCTCGCCAGATCGGACTTTATTACTTTGATTTTTTTTGCCCCTGTTTCTATGGTAAAAAACGGATCGACAAAAAATGCCTTCTCTTTTCTGTAGCGTTTCAAAATCGATTCCGACGGCTTTTGGTCGTTCATAATTACGGCATCCAAAACATCTTCACCAAGATAGCGCTCAAGCACTTTTAAGAAGTCCCCGCCTACGAAGCCGTGGGTCTCGCCGTATTTGGTCATAAGGTTGCAGATAAATACTTTCTTGGCTTTTGACTTCGCCATAGCCTCGGAAATCCCTCGGGCTAAAAAGTTGGGAACAATACTGGTATATAGGTCCCCCGGACCAATAACTATCAAATCGGCATTGTGTATGGCTTTAAGCGCCCGCGGGTTAGCCTTCGCTTCCGGCTCAAGCCAGACGCGGTTTACCGCAAGTTCGCCGTCATGTCTGGGAATATCTATGTTGCTTTCACCCTTAATGACCGAGCCGTCTTCAAGTTCGGCCAGGAGTCTGACGTTTGAAAGAGTGACCGGGATCACTTCCCCTTTTTCCACGGCAAGCAGACGCGAAGCTTCTTGAAGAGCTTTTTCAAAATTTCCACAGATGCGTTCAAGCGCGGTTATTATAAGATTTCCGAAATTATGCCCATCAAGTCCTCCCTCGCGAAAACGATAAGTAAAAAGTTTGGCCAAAAGCTCATCGGGATGACGCGAAAGAGCAACCAGCGCCCTACGAGCGTCCCCGGTCGGCAAAATACCGAACTCTTCGCGCAAAACCCCCGTGGACCCTCCGTCATCAGACATAGAAACAATTGCCGAAAGAAAAACAGGATGATCTTTTAAGGCCGACAGCACCGTATAAGTTCCGGTGCCCCCTCCAACGACAACAATTCTTTTTTCTTTAGACATACTTTTGCGAATTTAAAATTTCTTCGGCCTTTTTTAAATCTTCCGGAACAGCGGTTGAAATCCATAAAGATGACGGCACGGCAAAAACATCGTGTTCTTTGAGCATCTGTTCAATCATGGTTGTCAGATAATATTCGCCGTTCGGGTGCAGGCTCGGCTCATATTTAAAAATACGGCCATCAAGCGCCATCGCTCCGGTTGAAACAAGTTTTGATTTGGGTTTTTCCGGTTTTTCTTCAAAATCAGTTATTTTTCCTTTTGCGTCAGCAGAGATGACTCCGAAGCGCCGCGGGTCTTCTACTTCTGCCGTAATTATGGCGCGATCGTGATTTAAAAGGCGCTTCAATCCTTCCCGCCCATGGATATCGTCGGCAAAAAGCATCATGAACTTTCCTTCGCCCAAATGCGGCTGGCACAATTTCAACGCGTGCCCCGTACCCAGTTTCTCTTTCTGCCAAACATATTTAACTTTTAAACCCTTGAATTTTTCGCCTAAAAAATCTTTTATCTGTTCGCCCTTGTAACCGATAACCACAATCAGTTCGTCGATTTCTTTGGGTAAATTCCCGATTATGTGCTCAATAAGCGGCTTTCCGTTGATTGCTAAAAGCGGCTTGGGTTTCTCAAGCGTGAGCGGCCTCATTCTTATTCCCTCGCCCGCGGCTAAAATTACGCATTTCATATTATTATTTTTATTCAACGGTGACCGATTTTGCCAAATTGCGCGGCTTGTCCACGTCCCGACCTTTCAAAACCGCCATATGATAGGCGAAAAGCTGAAGAGGTATCACCGACAAAATCGGACTTAGCTCTTCCGGCGTTTGCGGAATATTTATCACGTGATTTGCGTATTTTTTGATCTCCATGTCTCCTTCGGTGGCCAGCGCTATTATTTTTGCTCTGCGGGCCTTCAGCTCCTGCAGATTGGAAAGAGTTTTTTCGTAAACGCTGTCTCTGGGCGCGATAACCATCGCCGGAAAGTTCGAATCCACCAAAGCGATCGGGCCGTGCTTCATCTCTCCCGCCGGATAACCTTCGGCATGAACGTATGAAATTTCTTTAAGTTTAAGGGCCCCCTCAAGAGAAACCGGCCAGTTATATTTACGTCCGAGATATAAAAAATTGTCGTGGTTTGAATAGGATTTAGCGAGATTTTTTATTTTTCCGCCCAAAGCCAGAATCTTTCGCGCCTTTGACGGAAGCGCGAGCATTTCTTTCAAAAGCTCCGCGGCCGATTCTTGGCTTATCGCTCCTCTCACGCGCCCCAAATGAACCGCCGCCAGAGTTAAAACCGCAAGCTGGGACACAAAGGCTTTGGTTGAAGCCACGGCGATTTCAGGTCCGGCGTGGTTATAAATACCCGCGTGAACTTCACGGGCAATTGACGAGCCGACCACGTTCACTATTCCCAATGTAAGCGCGCCTGTTTTTTTTGCTTCTCTGACCGCCTCAAGCGTATCCGCCGTCTCGCCCGATTGCGAAACAGCAAACACCGCCGTTTCCTTGCCGATGATGGGCGGATGGTAACGAAACTCCGAAGCGTATATTACCTCGGTGGGTAAATGAGCAAGTTTTTCAAAAAGATACTTGCCAATTAGTCCGGCGTAATAGGAAGTTCCGCAAGCGGTAATTACCGCTCTTTCGATTCCGCCAAGCTGTTCTTCAACCGAGTCCAGGCCGCCTAGTTTTGCCCGCCCCTCTTTGGCCAACGCCCGCCCCCTAAGCGCGTTTTCAATCACCTCAGGTATTTCATGAATTTCTTTTTCCATAAAATGAGTAAACTCGCCCTTTTCGGCGTCTTCCAGCGACCAGTCAATCATTTTCACTTCTTTTTTAAGAGGCTTGCCGCTTTTCGAACCGGTACGTAAAATATTAAAAATCTTTTTTGATTTGGGGCTTAAAACCGCCATTTCGTTGTCGTTAAGATAAATCACTTTTCTTGTGCGCTTCAGAACAGCCGCGGCATCGGACGCAACTATAAATTCGTTTTTTCCGACACCCAAAAGAAGCGGCGACCCGCGTCTCGCGCCAATGAGAGTATCCGGTTCGTCAGCCGAAAAAACGGCTATGCCAAAAGTTCCGACAACATGCCTTAAGGCCTGCGCTACGGCCGATTGCAAGTCGGGCGCCCCGAACGCCAGACATCTTTCAATCAGGTGGGTCAAAACTTCGGTATCAGTTTCGGAGCGGAAAACGTGGCCTTCGCGCAAAAGCGCCTCGCGGATTTTGTCGTGATTTTCAATGATGCCGTTATGCGCAAGAAAAATTTTGTTTTTGCAGTCGGCGTGCGGATGGGCATTGGAAACGCTCGGTTCGCCGTGAGTCGCCCAGCGCGTGTGAGCTATGGACAATCGGCTTTGCGGCAAGATTTTAAGTTTTTTTTCGAGCGCCGAAATCTTTCCGACCTCCCTTCGCATGAAAACTGCCCCATTTTGATCCAGCGCCGCAATTCCGGCCGAGTCATACCCGCGATACTCAAGGCGCTTGAGTCCTTCAAGCGTTATTTGAGCGGCGTTTTTTTTGCCGATATATCCAACTATCCCGCACATGTTAATTTAGAAATTAAAAGTTAGATTATTCTCGACCACAGATTATCGAATAAAATCCTCTGGGTACGAGCTATTTTGTCGTCTTTAATTAAAACACCGAAGGGCGTGTCGTCTTCCGCCGCCGAAATCATCGCCACTTTCGGCCCATAAATCAAAATGTAAGCCGGCGCGTCCGAGTCAAGCCACTTGCGCTCGGCCATCTTGAGGTTGGCCGGATCTCCGCCCTCGCCCAAAGCGATGACTTTTGTGTTAATTCCGCGCTTTATTTTTTCCTTGGTAAAGTCCGGATAAAGCTTATATAGGTAAGAGCGCGCCGATTTTGAAGAATAAAGGGCGTATTCTTTTTCCGGAAGCGCGTCCACAGTTATTAGAACATCTTCCAGTATCTTTCGGATTCCTTCGTCGGAGTCAAAATACTCAACCGACGGCCTTCCGCCTTGTTTTGAATAGAAAGACAAAAGCGCGGGCAAGGCCTGGCGCACCATATCCTCGCTTCGCTCGATCTTTTTCTTCTGGGCCTCAAGTGTATCAATAATATTCTCCGGCGAGCGGACACTGAAATGCCGGCGCGAGCCCTTACGCTCGCCGGAAACCAGCCCTTTTTGTTCAAGGGAATTAAGGGCGTCATGAACCGACCCGCGATTTATGCCGGTACGTAGTGCTAAAATTCTTATTGAAGCCGAACCAAGGGGCAACAAAGCGCTATAAACTTGCATTTCTTTGTCAGCCAGTCCAATACCTTTCAGCGCATCTTTCACTTCAAGCATATATTTTAAGCCTATTTTTAAGCACACAAAGTGTCAACTAATTTCCTACAAGAGCTGTGGACAACTTTCTTGTCAAGAGGTGGGCGAGCTGCGACGCTGGGGATAACCCGTTTGTCAACCCCTCATCGGTGAAAACAAAAAGGGCCCGGCGAAATTTCGCTGGGCCCAAAACTATCTATCTACTCTTTCCTCTGTTCATGTTTATTCCAACACGATAAAAAAGAATATCCGAGAGCAGACCACAGAAAAATCCAACCAGCAGGCGCGGTATATGTATCCCAAAAAGCAACTTCGGACTTAGCGCTTTCCGGCCAAAAAACGAGCGTGGCCAGAAAAAGAGCTATCGCCAGAAAATGAAAAAACATTTTCCGTTTACCGCCTTTATTTGCCCTGATTTCTTTTTCCCGAAGACCATACCACTTAACACGGTCAACGGTTGACCAAACGTCCAACACAAAAAGTAAAACTAGAGGCAAAATCGCATTCCAAGCAACAGTAAAAACAAAAACAGCGGAATACGACCACAGAAAAATCTTATCGGCCAACGGATCAAGAAACGCTCCAAAACGAGTTTCGCCATATTTTTTGGCCAGCCTGCCGTCAAGCGCGTCCGTTAGAGCAAGAACCAAAAACATAATTAGTGAAATCAGAAAAGGCCAATGCTCTTCAAGCGCGGGATATTTTCCGGGAAATTTAACGGTCAAATATAAAATAAGCGCGAACGGCGGACCGAAAATAATCCTTACCAAAGACGCGTAGTCGGCATAAGTCATATCAAACTCCACTCAAAGAACTTTGAGTATTTATATCACGGACTTGCTTTAATTACAACTACAAAACGATGTTTACCAGCCGACCACGCGCGATTATTATTTTTTTTGGTTTTTTTCCGACAAGGATTTCTTTTATTTTATCCCGCGCCAACGCTTGTGTCTTAATATTATCTTCAGAAATATCATTTGCGACCTCAAATTTATCGCGAATTTTTCCGTTTATTTGGACGATTATTGTTTTTGTTTCTTCTTTTATTTTTTTCTCGTCATATTCGGGCCATTTTGATTTGTGGATACTGGTTTTATCATCCCACAATTCCTCCGCGACAAATGGCGCGAACGGAGCAAGCAGTTTTAAAAATATTTTAAAACTTTTTTCGTCGCATCCTTTTTCAATCCCGCTCAACAAAATCATCAGTTGCGATATCGCGGTATTATAATGCAATTTTTCTATGTCCTCGCCTATCTTTTTGATGCTTTTATGTAAAAGGATTTCCGTCCCGATACTTTTTCCGTCGCCAATTTTATCTTTCAAATTCCAAACCCTATTTAAAAACCTGTCTATGCCCGCGATTGATTCGTCGCGAAAATCCCCGCCTTGTTCAAACGGCCCCAGAAACATCAGGTACATTCTTAAGACATCCGCGCCGAATTTTTTAATATACTCGTCAGGATTAACCACATTGCCTTTGGATTTTGACATTTTCGCGCCGTCTTTAATCAAAAGCCCGTGCGCGCGGAATTTTTTAAACGGTTCGTCAAAATCAACCAAGCCCCAATCGCGAAAAACTTTGGTCAGAAATCTGGTATATAAAAGATGCAAAACGGCGTGCTCCGCTCCTCCAGTATACATATCAATCGGAAGCCATTTTTTAATAGTTTTTTTACTAAACGGCTCTTTTTTATTTTTTACATCAGGGTATCTAAAAAAATACCAAGCGGAATCAAGAAAAGTGTCCGAAACATCCGTTTCTCTCTCGGCATCGCCCCCACACTTGGGACATTTTGTTTTTACAAACCCCTCAACGGTAGCCAGGGGAGATTTATCCGTGCCGGTGGGGCGGAAATCTTTTACGTCCGGAAGCAAAACGGGCAAATCTTTTTCCGACGCGGGCTGCCAATCGCACTTTTGGCAAAAAATCATCGGAATAGGCGGTCCCCAATAGCGCTGGCGCGAAATAAGCCAGTCGCGAAGATGGTATTTAACTTCCATTTTCCCGCCGACGAAGTCAGTTATTTTTTTTCCGGCTTCTACGTTTAAAAGGCCGTTAAACGGGCCGGAGTTATGCATTATTCCGTCACCAACGTAAGCGTCCTTAATTTCTATTATATCCGGAATATTTTCATCCGGATAAACAACCACATTAAAACCTTTTATTGACGACCCTCTGTGCGCCTTCCAAAACTCCAAATCTCTTTGGTCATGCGCGGGCACGGCCATGATGGCGCCGGTGCCATAGCCGGCCAGGACATAATCGGCAACCCAGACCGGAATTTTTTCTTTATTTGCCGGATTTACAGAGAATATTCCGGAGTCAATTCCGGTTTTTTCTTTTTCTGTGTCTTTTTGTCCTCGCTTTGCTAAAGCATCCGCAATATATTTTTTTACTTTATCCGGCGCTTGCCAGCCAATATCGATCCAAAACTTTGCAAGTTCGGGCGAAACAACAATAAATGTCGCTCCATATAATGTATCGGGCCTTGTTGTAAAAACTTCTACGTAGTGTTTTTCGTCGGGCTGTCCGGAAACACCAACAAGCGGAAAACGGATAGAAGCGCCTTCTGATTTTCCTATCCAGTTTCTCTGCGCTATTTTTACGCGCTCGGACCAATCTATCTTATCCAAATCGGCAAGCAGCCGCTCGGCGTAATCGGTTATTTTGAAAAACCACTGCTCAAGCTCTTTTTTAATGACTTTTGTCCCGCATCTTTCACACTCTCCCGCAAGCACTTGCTCATCCGCAAGAACGGTCAGACATTTCGGACACCAATTAACCATAGCTTTTTTGCGATAAGCAAGGCCTTTTTTAAACATCTGGACAAAAATCCACTGGGTCCATTTGTAATAATCCGGGTCATAGGTCTCCAGCTTTTCGTCCCAAGAAAATCCGTTGCCGATCATCCGCATCTGCTTATAAAAATTTTTTTCCGAGACTTCTGCCTGTTCTTTGGGATGTTTTCCTGTTTTAAGCGCGTAGTTTTCGGAATGAATCCCAAAGCCGTCAAGGCCTATCGGCTCAAAAACATCAAAGCCCTCCATTCGTTTTTTTCTTCCGTAAATATCGGCTCCGACAAATGCGTAGACGTTCCCCACATGCAAACCTTCCGCCGAAGGATACGGAAACATCATCAGGTTGTAAAATGGATTTTTGGCTTTATCCAAATCGGGCTTGTCCTGAGCGAAGTCGAAGGGCTCATAAACCTTGTCTTTAAGCCATTTATCGCTCCATTTTTTTTCTATTTTTTTAAAATCATAATCGGTCATATATGCGTCTTATTCTAGCTATTTTTGGAGACGTTGACAATAAAAAAAATTGCGTTAAGATAAGGGTGGTTTTTGACAACAAGAACAACAAGAAAGGAGTGGTGAAATGAGTTCTGTTCGAGAGCGCATTAAAGCCCGGCTTTCCAACAAAATTTATCCGAATCCTGCCGACCCGGAAACGGCGCAAAAACTTGCTGACGGCATTGAACAGTTCAGGAAAAGTTATCTGGGAAAACATTTTCGGTGGATTCTCAGCGGCGCTGAATTCAGCTCAATCGGTGTGTATTTTGAAACCCGCGACCCAAATGAGCCGGAAATCTCAAGACGGCCAAAAAAGCAGTGCGTTGGTTTCTTTCCCTTATTCACTTGGCCACACCTTTGTGATTTGGTAAACTCCCACTCCGAAAATATTCGCAACGCCGGGCGCAGATTTTTTGAAGAAAACCCTTGGCCGAAGCGAGTAGAACTTCTTGAGACAATTTCGCGGGTTGTCGAAGAACGCTTCTGGCTTCTTTGCGCCGCGAAAATGTACGAAACAGGGCAATCTATCGCGGAAGCCATTGGTGAGACCGACGAAGAAGCCGATTTTCCTCTTGTAAACGCGATGTATCTTGAAGAGATTAACCGCGATTTGCTTATTCCAAACCCGAGCTTTGCCGGCGATATAAACGGAAAATGCTTTTATCCGCACGGTGTATTTCTTGATGTTGAGCCGTTTAACTTCCCTGGAGCCATTCCGATGGATATGGCGACCAAAGCGCTTGCGATGGGCAACGCCGTAATTATGAAGCCGTCCCCGAAATCGGCGCTTTGCGGTTATCTTGTTTGGGAAAGCGTTAAAATAGCGTTTGAGCGAATGGGTATTGATTGGCGCGGCGTGATTAATTACGCTCCCGGCGGAGCGGAGGTCGTTGACGCATTTCTTTCAAATCCTTATGTTTCCGGTTTTTCTTTTACCGGCTCAAGCGAGGTTTTCAGAGAAATCAGGCACAAACACAGAGACCTTCTTCGCTACGGCTGGCACGGCAAGGCAGAGCTTGTTTACGGTTCAGCCGAAACAAGCGGCGTAAACATTTTTGTCGTCTGCGAAGATGCCGGCCCCCATCATGCCGCAAACGAATATGTAAAATCATTTACCGGCCGTTCGGGACAAAAGTGTTCTTCCGCAAGGATTGCGTTTGTGGCCGAAAAGGTTTTGTCAGTATTTTTGGATTCAGTGTGTGAGCGTTTGGAACAAATCCGATACGGCGATGTGAAGCAGGGCGCCAACGTTGGAGCAATGATTACTTATTCGGATAAGGAAAAACTTGTAAAACAAATAGAAGCTCTTGAGAGTGTCGGTACAGTAGATGTGTATTTTGAGAAAGAAATTAACCAAGTCTCCGCAAGCGATTTTCCCCCAACACTTTTGATGTGCGAAGGAGCATCTGATGACGAAGAGGATATGCGGACGGTTATGAATACTGAATTTTTCGGTCCCGTAAGCACCGTTGTGCCTTTCAACAACCTTGATGAGATTGAGTGGAAATGCAAACTTTCAAACTTCGCGCTTACGGGCTCCGTATTCTGTCGAAATCTCGAAACATTGAAGCGAATGATGCGCGTTATCCCTTCTGGAAATCTTTACTGGAACAGGAAATGCACAGGGGCGCTCGTTGATACGGAATGTTTCGGAGGTCTGCGCTCGGCGTCTTCACCAAACGGTGTAAAAGGCAAAAACGCTTTGGCTCTTTTCGGCTCCCAGCAGACATTTTCCGGATTTTATCCGAAGGATGCTGACGACGAGTACAAAAAAGCCGCGCAAGAAGTTCTGACGCAAGGCGGCATAAATCTTTCCAAACAGTAATTTTGGTCCAAGTCGGACTTGGACCACCCCGTAAACCCAGCTCCGACGATTCGTCGGAGCTTTTTCTTTTTAATTTTTTTCAACTTTTCAAACTTGCACACATCGCTACAATCGTATTGATGTGTGCAAGTTTTGGTGAGTTAAAATTTTAAATTAAAAACTTTCTTTGCGTTTTGAGTGGTTAGTTCGGCTATTTCTTCAAACGATTTTCCATGAAGTTCTGCGAGACGCTTAGCAACTTCTTCAACATATGGCGGCTCATTTCGTTTTCCGCGATATGGAATTGGCGCCGCATAAGGAGAGTCAGTTTCAATTAAAATTTTATCCAAAGGCAGAAATTTAACGACTTCGTCGTACATATTTGTAATTGTGATAACTCCCGAAAATGAAAACGAAAATCCAATTTCCAAAAATTTTTTAGCAATATCAGTTGAACCGACAAAAAAATGCACGTTACCGCCCACAGAATTACCTCCCTCTTCTTTTAAAACACGGAACATGTCCAAATAAGCGTCATCAGAATAAGATTTGTCTGGATTTTGAGACGGCCTGCAATGAAGCATGATGGGCTTCCCAATTTTTTTAGCCAACCTAACCTGCGAGCAAAAAGCATCCTCCTGTTTTTTACGGGAGTCGGGCATTGCTCGGTAATAATCAAAACCGCATTCGCCTATTGCTACAACTTTGGGATGCTTTGCTAACTTTTCATAAAAATCTGAATCGAAAACTTCTTCGCGGCTTTTAAACACGCCTGAACCCGAAATTTCCTGTTCGTCGTGAAAAGATTCTTCGGTATGAATAGGGTGCAGCCCGACAGCCGCCCAAAATCCTTCGTGTTTTTCGGCAAGTTCCACCGCCGCGCGAGAAGTGTCTTTTTGCGTCCCGACATTAATACAAAACACACCGCCCTCAAGCGTTCGTTTTATAACTTCGTCGCGATCAGCATCAAACGCCTTAAATTGCAAATGCGCGTGCGAGTCAATCAACATTTTCTTTTCTCGCAAAAAGCGGATCGTCAAGTTTAACGCCAACTTTTAACCACTCTTCTTTTGAGTCGGATTTAACGCCAAACGTATCCAGAATTTTTTCGGCGGTGTCCGGCATAAAAGGTTTCAACATCCAAGCGATGCTTAAAGCGCCGTAAGACAGATTCCACAAAACCGCCCGCGTTTTTTCCGTGTCGGTTTTTATCAACTTGAACGGTTCGTAAGTCTGCACATATGCGTCAAGTTCCCCCAAAAGCGCCCACACAGCGTCCAAAACCTGTTTTAATTTATAATCCGCGAAAGCGCTCCGATAAATCGGCCAAACAACCTGATCTATAAAATACGGCGGGCTTACAAGCTCAAGTTTCGCTCCTTCGCCGTTGGGAGCAAAAAACGATGAGTGTTTTTTTATAGGAACCGCCGAAAGTTCGTTGTCGGACGGACGTTCCAAAACACCGCCGAAATATTGTTCGATCATCTTAGAAATCCTGCTTATGTAATTTCCGAGCCCATTTGCCAAATCCGAGTTATAAGCCTCAACAAATCTTTCTTCGGTAAAATCCCCGTCCTCGAATGTCGGTATGTCCCGTAAAAGATAGTAACGGAGCGGATCGCATCCGTGCCGGTCGACAAAATCAACCGGATCAATAACATTGCCTACGGTTTTTGACATTTTCCGTCCTCCGGAATGAATAAATCCGTGGACAAAAACACTTTTTGGGAGCGGCAGTCCGGCCGACAAAAGCATTGCCGGCCAAATTATCGAGTGAAATCTCAATATGTCTTTGCCTATCACATGAATGTCCGCAGGCCAGAATTTTTCAAAATTATCCTGGTTTGATGAGCCGAAACCAAGCGCGGTAATATAATTAGCCAGCGCCTCAAACCAGACATACATGGTTTGCGTTGAGTCCCCAGGCACCGGTATTCCCCATGAAATATCTTTGGACGGCCTGGAAACGCTTATGTCTTCAAGGCCCTCGTTAATAAAAGACACGGTTTCGTTTTTGCGGGATTCGGGAAAAATCTTTAACTCGCCTGATTCGACGGCTTTTTTAACGGCCTGGCCGTATTTTGAAAGTCTGAAAAAATAATTTTCTTCTTCAATTGTTTCGGGCTCTGCGTCGTGGTCGGCGCATTTGCCGTCAACCAGATCTTTTTGGGTCACAAAAGCCTCGTGCCCAACGCAATAAAGCCCGCTATAATTTTTCTTGTAAATATCTCCGGATTCTTCAAGCTTCTTCCAAAGTTTAACCGCCCCCGGAAAATGCCTTTTCTCGTCGGATGTCCTTATAAAATCGTCGGATGAAACATTTAAGTCCTCGACAAGTTTTTTAAAAACCGCCGCGTTTTCTCCGGCAAAATCTTGCGGACTTTTTCCTGCCTTCTCGGCGGCGCGAGTAATTTTTGCGCCATGCTCGTCGGTTCCGGTCAGAAAAAAAACATCCTTGCCATTAAGTCTTTGCCAGCGGGCTATGGCATCGGCCTGCGCCAGCTCCAAAGCAAATCCGATGTGCGGCCGCGAATTCACATAGGCTATCGCGGTAGAGATATAAAATTTTTCCTGCATTTACTTTATTTGTTTTCTTTCGACAACATCGTTCAAAAACTCAACCAGCACGGCTGCCAATGGCACTGCGAGAAGAAGTCCCAGAAACCCGCCCAGTTTTCCGCCGACTATCAAAGCGATGACCACCAGAATCGGCGGAACGCCTACGGCCTTTTTAAAAACAACCGGCACTATGAGATGGTTTTCAAACTGCTGGACGACAAAATAAAAAATTATTATGACAAGCCCCAGTATCGGCTTTTGCAAAAAAGCCACCAGAACCGCCGGAATTGCCGCAAGCACCGGCCCAAAAACCGGAATAAGCTCGAAAATGGCGGCGACAACCGCAAGCGATAAGGCAAATTTGATCTGTAAAACCGTAAGACCTATATAAACCATAACGCCTATTAAAAGTCCGAGCAGTATCTGCGCCTGCATCCATCCGCCTATTTTTTTACGGGCCCTGGACCACAAATCCAATATGTATCTTTCGTATTCAATGGGCGTGACTATTCTTAAAAAGTTTTCAATTCCTCTTTCCTGCACCGAAAGGTAAAAAGATATTACCACAACCAAAATAAAAGAAAGCGCTCCGCCAAACACAAGCGAAGTGGCCTGGAAAAATCCTCCGGCCAGCTGTTCCAGATAAACTCCGGCCTTATCCAGAAGGCTTGTGAGTGTCTGCGATATTGAAATTGGCAGCTCCGGCACAAACTCAAAAAGCGCTCCGGAAGCGGTCTGGAAAAGAGACTTTGATGAAACCTGGGATATTTCTGAAAAAAGCGGGGGTATGACAAGCGAAAAGGCGGCGGCCAAAATAGCAAAGGATATTATATAGACCAAAAGCACGCTCAAAATTCTCGGCAAACGATAGCGCATAAACCACTGGGCCGCGGGCTCAATGGCTGAAGCTATCACAACCGAAAGAAGCACCACCGCGACCACATCTCTTATCAGGTACAAAAAAACCAGCCCCAAGACCACAAGCAGGGCACGTATAAAAGTTCCGGTTGAAATTTCTATTTTAGTAATATTTGGCATATTCAAATTCGTTTGAGAATATTTATATAATCTTTTGAATCACGGTGCGGTCCTATTACCGCCAAATTCATTTTGTCAGGACGCACCAGTTCTTTAACCGCTTTCATAATATCACCGCGCGTCACTTTTTCAATATGCCTTAGGACTTCATCCGGTGTTTCTATTTTTTTGTAAAACAAAGATTGTTCCCCCAAAAAAGTGGCGATTTCATCGGAAGATTCAAAAGACAGAGCCATTGACCCTCTTAAGTAGTCTTTTGCGAATTTAATTTCACTCTCCGAAACTCCCCGGGTCTTAACGTCTTTTAATATTTTAACCATTAACTCAATAACTCTTTTCAGTTCTTCGTGCGGAACCCCGGCTGAACCAGCCAAATAGCCGGAATCTGTATAATTTTGAGCTGAGGCTCTTACATAATATGCCAAACCCAGATTTTCCCTTATTTCCATGAAAAATCGACTGGACATATTCCCGCCCAAAATCACGCTCAAAAGATCCAGAGCATATCTGCGATCGTCAAACATATTATAACCGCGAAAACCAAGAATCAGATGGCTCTGATCGGTTTCTTTATACATAAAGTGTGTACTTGGATTTTTCTGAACCTCCTTGATCGGTTTTTTCGGAAAAGCTTTTCCGTGATTAAAAGAAGAAAAAGCTTTAATAATTTTTTTCTCTGTGCTTTTGGCATCAATATTGCCCGCAACAACAACCAAGGCGTTTGAAGCGACATACTGTTTTTCTTTATAATCCAAAATCTCGTCTCGTTTTATGCGGTTGATTATTGCTTTGGTCCCGGCGATATCCCATCCGGCAGGCTGATCGCCGTACAGCAATGTTTCCCACAAATCGCCTATTCTGCGCTGGGGCATATCTTCATACATACTTATTTCCTGCAAAATCACCCCGCGCTCGCGCTCAATTTCATCGGCTTTAAAAAGAGGCTCAAGCAAAATATCCGAAACTATGTCCAAGGCGGCATCAAAATGTTTTCCCGCGGCTTTAACCCAATATCCCGTTACTTCTTTTGAGGTAAAGGCGTTATGTTCGGAGCCTAACCCGTCAAGAGCGCGGTTTACCTCACCGGGCTCCGGACGATGCTTGGTGCCCTTAAAAAACAAATGTTCCAAAAAATGAGAGATGCCGTTGATGTTTTTGGTCTCGTATTTTGAGCCGGTGCCAACCAAGACCAAAAGAGTCATCGCCTCCGTCCCCGACATTGGAGAAATTATAACCTTAAGCCCGGAGGGTAAAATCTTTTTGTAGAATTTCATATCAAAATTATAACATTTACGTAAAAAAAATAAACGCCGAACCTAGAAGGTTCGGCGTAACTTGGTTTTTTAAACAACTTATCGTTTAATGATTATTTTGAAGATGTTCAGGCGCATACCCAGCTTTTTGTGACACAGCAAACATATAATAGACACGGCAACGAACATGAGGGGACCCAAAAATATGATAAATAGCGAAAAAGCAATATCTGGTCCGCGCCATTCGGGATAAGTCTCTACTAAATCGTATTTCAGAATAGCCGCAGCCAAGTAGCCAAAAAATAACCATGCCACGACAAACCAAACCGGAGTCAGAACGTAGAACATGCCCACCTCCTTAACTTACAAAAAACAACCTATTCTAACTTAACATGTCTTTTATGCGCCCGCCAAGCTCTTGGA
The DNA here is from genome assembly GCA_001819395.1 of Candidatus Niyogibacteria bacterium RIFCSPLOWO2_01_FULL_45_48. Lineage (GTDB taxonomy): Bacteria > Patescibacteriota > Minisyncoccia > HO2-45-28 > HO2-45-28 > HO2-45-28. The sequence continues at coordinate 19,112 of MHMQ01000011.1, read as the reverse complement.
TTTTGCGGCGAATTTGCTCTCCCGTGTCTCTATCACGGACGGTTACGGTGTCGTCTTCAAATGTCTGGTAGTCAACCGTCACACACCACGGCGTTCCAATTTCGTCTTGCCTGCGATATCGTTTGCCGATGTTGCCGTTGTCGTCAAATTCAACGGCGCCAAATTCTTTTTTTAAATTTTTATAAATCTCCCGGGCACTCTCAACCAAAGCGGGTTTGTTTTTCACCAGAGGAAAAACGGCGACTTTTACCGGAGCGATGCTCGGCTTTAATTTCAAATAAGTTCTTGGCTCTCCTCCCAGCTTGTCTTCAGTGTAAGCCGAGGTCAAAATGGCCAAAATCGTGCGCCCCAAACCAAAAGTCGGCTCAATAACATGCGGTGTGAATTTTTCTCCCGAAACGGGGTCGGTGTATCGCAAATCAACTCCCGACTCTTTCATATGCCGGGACAAATCGTAGTCTGCGCGATAAGCCAAGCCGTAAAGCTCTTTTTTTCCGAAAGGATATTCAAACTCAAAATCAATCGTCCGCTTTGAATAGTGCGCCCGCTCGCCTTCAGGCACTTCAAGCTCCGAAACCGCGTTCTTATCAATTCCCACGCTCGCAATCCACAACCACATTTCTTTACGCCAGCTTTCAAAGTGTTTCTCCCACTCCGACTCTTTCACAAAATATTCAAATTCCATCAGGTCAAATTCGCGAACGCGAAAAAGAAAATCGCGAGGCGCTATTTCGTTTCTGTAGGCCTTCCCTATCTGTGCTAAACCAAAAGGAAGAACGGCGCGCATTGTGTCCAAAACATTTTTAAAATTGACAAACATACCCTGTGCTATTTCGGGACGCAAGTAGCCGCCTTCGGTTTTAAACATAAGATTAAATTGGCGCGGGGAGCCGAGGTTTCCTTCGCATTCCGGACATTTTTTGCCTTCAATCTGGTCGGCACGAAAACGTTTTTTACATTCCTCACATTCAACCATCGGGTCGGCGAAACCCTCCAGATGCCCGCTTGCCTTCCAGACCGCGTCCGGCATTATGGTTGTGGTTGCTACACCAAACACATCAGCCCGGCTTTTTACAAACATGTTCCACCACAGCTCTTTTATGTTGTGCGCGAGCTCGGCGCCGTAAGGCCCCAAGTCCCAAAAACCGGAAAGCCCCCCGTAAATTTCTGACGCCGGATACACAAACCCGCGCCTTTTTGCAAGAGAGATTATTTTTTCGAGACTTGATTCGGTCATTTAGAAATTTTAAGCCCAACTCCGGCCGTTGGCAACAATCACCGCGCCACGTTTTCGTCTCCCGATTTTGTTTTAGTATCCGAGGCAAGTATGTCCGTAGTCAGGGAAGACGCCGCATCGCTTACGGAATTGCCGGTAAAATCGTCCCGTCCTGAAGCCGAAATATCAAAAAGTAAAACCGGCGAAGATCCCGTCTGGTCAACCGACGGAATAATGCCTAGCTGGAACATGACTTCGCGCGCCGGCTGTGTTATGCCAACACCGGCTTTTATCGCCCCCGGACGCCATATTATTTCCAAGCGCGCCGGGTCGTAAACCACGCTTTCGGCCGAAGGAAGCACGGCGCCTTTCCAAGCAACGTACGCGGGCACCGACGCCTTGACCGCGACACCGCTTGCATTATTTGAAACATTGGCCAGAGTCCAGATAACCGTATAAACCGTTTCTTCTCCAACCCGCGGGGGCAGCGGCCCGCGTCCGGGCAAAACCGCCGAATAATAAACCCCCCGGCTTGATAATTGCAAAGATGTTTCAATTTTGAGTTCAAGCTCGAATTTGCCGGAGACGTCAAATTCGCCCAAACCCGCCGGACTCGACGCGGGCCTGATTTCGCCTTTCAATTTTATTGTCGGATTTACCAATTTTGCTCTGGACAAAGACACGGCATCGAGCACTCTGAAACTGAAACTGGACTGCCCCGACCCCCCCGGGTCAAGCAAAGACAAATCCGAAAGGCTCGACGGAGACCAGACAACTTTTTTTTCAAATCCGCGATAAGCTCCGGAAAAAACGGATATTGTTTTTTCATCCAAGGCTTCCCCCGAAACTTCGATCTCCACATTAACATCGCGAACAGACTGGAGAAGATTGTTCTTCCAAAAAATATTCACATTCACCAAATCGCCGCTTTTTACCGCCGTGATATCATCCCGTCCGTTTATGCGCGCGTTGAGATCGACAAACATGCGCCTGATAGTAAACGAGTGGGTGGACGCGCCGTAAACCGACAAACTTTTACCGTCCAAAACTCCGATCTGGGCCGTTATGTTTTTTTGCTCCATGTCTTCCCCCTCAAAAACACCGGATATGGAAACTGATCTCTCGCTTCCCGGAGCAAGATCGCCCAAAACCCAGCGGTTTTCGCCTTCGGCCGGCTGAAGGCTGGAATTTTTAAAAATAAATCCGGAAGGGTAAGTAAGATCGAGAGCGAGGCCTCTTATTGTTTCCGACGAGTTTGAAACGTATTTAACTTCAAAATTGATTTCCCGTCCGGCGTTAATTTCTCCGGCGGCGTTAAATGATACGCCGACCGGAGAACGAATTATTTTAATGTTTTTTTTGCCGCTTTTTTCAAAAACCGCGTTGGATCCTTCGGTGCGGTATTCGAGGACCGCCTCGGCTTCGGCTTCAAAATTTTCCGGTCCAAAAACATGGGCGGCAAAAGTCCGGCGCACGGTGTCTCCCGCCGAAATTTCACCCAAAGAAACCCTTTCGATCAAAAACGAGCCCGGAATGACGTTCACCGGACGCGAACCTTCCGGATATTTAAAGCCGAGGTCTGCCGAAGCGAACTTAACATTATTTTTATTTGTAACCGACACTTCCCATCTGACCAGATCTCCACCGGCAACCTCTTGAGGCGCGGATATAACCAGATCAATATTTCTTGAAGATACCGCTCCGAATCCGCCAAAAAGATAAAATGAAGCAAGGACAATAACACCCAAAACAAAAATAATCCCGGCCCATAATAAAAATTTCATTTTTAAAAGTTTTGGCTCTTTTAGAACTTCGGCTAAAATTTCTTCAGACTGACGCTCGGGCCATCCGGAATCGACTTTTTCCGGTTTATAAGAGAGCTCCGGCTCTCTGAATCTGCCCCCAAACCGCTCACCCTCTTTGTAGAGGCGTTTTTTCAGCCGCTCAAGACCGTCGTCATTCATTTAAATATTATAGCATTTTAAAGCTGGCTGGCTGAAAGGCCTTGAGCGCTAATCTTTTTGAACTCGGCCACCCTGAGTACTTGATCTGGTAAATCAGACCAACGGTTTCCGCGAATTATTTCATCTTCCGAATCAACATAGCCAAGCCGGTACAAAAGCCGAGCTTGAAAAATTTCTTCAAACCCCTCATGTATTAAACACTCGGTGTTCAACAAAAGGCTCCGCAAAAGTTCCCAGACGGCTTCGTCTTTTTCTTGACCCTTAACCAGTCTTTCTAAAAAAGAACATGCGCCGGAAAACACCGAATAAGTTTTTTCGTCAAGCAGCGGGGATAAAATTTCTTCGGCGTCGGTCAGGCGCATAAATTCTTTGCCTTCAATGAAAGAAACTCTCGCAAAGGACAGCGGAAGAAGGTGCGGCCGCAATTTTGATTTTTCAAGCCGCACCCCTTTGGCAAGAACCGACACTTTCCCGAAATCTTTGGTGTAAATATTATAAATCCTGTCGGCTTCTCCAAAATCATTTGCCGACAAAATTATTCCTTCGGTGTGGTGGAGGTTGTACATAATTAAATTTTAACACAAAAGAAAAAATTCGCGTATCGACGCGAATAATTTTCAGCTAACATCAACTTATTTTGAGACGTTATTTTTTGTCCGCAAACCAGAAATAAACAAAAGCAATCGTCGTAAAAATCACCACCAGACCAAGGAACAAAAATTGAACCGGAACCTCCTGATTTAAAGCATCTACGTGCATTGTGTTTCTCCCCCGTTAAACAAAACAATCGGCTGGGTGTTTTCCTCTTCCTATATACCAAACTTCAAAGAAATAGTCAAGCGGTTGGGTTTTGAGGGTTCGCCAAAAGAAATAACCTTAATCCCCGCTTCTTTTTTGAGGACCGACTCAAACTTCTTTACAAAGGTTTCGCCTTTGTCGTCGGTTAAAGCGACAAAAGTTGTTTTATCTGACGGCTGGAGGCCTGCTTCTTTTCTTTTCTCCTGAATGTGGCGAATAAGTTCGCGAAGCTGGCCTTCTTCTTTAAGTTCGGGCGTTATGTTGACATCTAATTCAACTTCATCTTTTATTTTCGGATCAAATTTTATTTCTTTTATATTGACTTCGCCCTTAATCAGCCCGACAAGTTCTTTATTTTTTATATTTAATTTTTTAGATTTTACCTTAAGTAGGGCGAGTGGCTGACGTACTTTAATTCCCGCTTTAGCCCTTGCCTCAAGTGCTAACGAAACAATTCTTCGCGCCTCGTTCATCTCTTCAGCCAATTTTTTGTCGGCCTTAGACGGTTTTTTAAATTTAGTCCACTTCTCCAGATGGATACTACCCTTGCCCATTACATCCAAAAACATTTTGTCTGTTAAAAACGGAACGAAGGGCGCCGAAAGTTTTGCGACTTCATATAAAGCGAGACCAAAAATAGATGATATCTCTTCTTTTTCTTTTTTTGAGCCGAATCTGATCGCATCCCTAATTCGCCTTATGTACCATCTGGATAAATCTTCGGCCACAAAATTTTCAATAGCCCTGGCGGCTTTTACGATGTCGTATTTTTCAAGAGCTTCGGTCGCTTCGTAACCAACCTGATTCATGCGGGCATTCAGCCATTTATTAATAAGTAGCTTGGGTTTTTTCTTGCTGATTTTTGATTTGTCTTTATATGTCTGCCAGTAAACAAATGAGTTCCGGAAAATATTAAGGAACCTCCGCGAGGCCTCCGCTATGTCCGATTCTTTAAAAAGTTTTTCATCCCACGGCTGATTGACGGTATAAAAATACCAGCGGACGGCATCCGCCCCGTATTTGTCAAAAAGCAGTGATGGTTCAACTACATTACCCTTGTGTTTGGACATTTTTTTACCCTCCGAGTCCAACACGTGTCCGTAAGAAATTACGTTTTTATAGGGCGCTTTTTTTCCCAAAAGCGACGCGACCGCAAGAAGTGTGTAAAACCATCCACGAGTTTGGTCAACCGCTTCAACAATGTAATCTGCCGGATACCCGGGAACATCGGAAGCAAACGGCATTGCTCCGGAGTCAAACCAAACATCGGCGATTTCTTTTACACGCGACATATTACCTTCACATTTTTGACACCGCAAATTTACTAAATCGGCGTAAGGTTTATGCAAATCCAGCTCGCCGTCCCTGTTGTACGGCCAGTTGTGGAGTTTTAGCTCTTTTGCTTCTCCTGTCTTTGGATACCATGATTTTGGATAGTTTTTTTCTTCCAAACCTTCAAGTGAGGCATTTAAAACCCACATTGGATCGCCGTGGCTGACTATCAAAATATTTTTGCCGGAATTGCTTCTGACGATGCGTCTTAACTCCATCATCATTCTCGCCCTAACGTCGCGAAGCGACTCGCCGTTGGGAAACGGCTCACAAAGCCTTCGCTCAAACGGAAACTCTATATGCGAATCTTTAATACTCCTGTCGTGAAAATCTCCAATATTATAATCATAAATTTGTTCGTTGACTTCCATCTTAACGCCCAGAGTACTGGCGAGAATCTCCGAAGTTTGTCTCGTGCGGTTAAGCGGAGAGGAAATGATTAAATCTATTTTTTCTTTTTTTAAGGCCCTGGCCGTCTTTTCAGCCTCTTTAATTCCTTTTTTGGTAAGGTGGTTATCAAAATCCCGTGCCGGAATCGCCGGCCCAACTATGCCTTTTACGTTGTGTTCGGCCTCGCCATGGCGCACAACAAAAACCCTAGTCGTCCTTTTTGGGCCGAGTTTATCCAAGTCGTTTATAGAGCCGACAACTTCTTGATGTCCGCATTTTTCACAAATCCAAACCGGCAAAGGCACCCCCCAATAACGTTCTCTTGATATCGCCCAGTCCACGTTTTCTTTCAGCCACTGGCCAAATCGGCCGTCTTTTATGAATTCTGGGTGCCAGCCGATTTTCTTGTTTTCGGCGAGCATTTCTTTTTTAACCGCAGTTGTTTTTAAAAACCAGGAATTTTTTGCCAGATACATCAAAGCCGAATCGCACCGCCAGCAAAAAGGATAGTCGTGTTCGTGGGACTCCTCCTTTAAAAACAGGTTTCGCTCTTTTAGGTTTTGAACGATGAACTGATTTGCTTCCTGAAAATATTTTCCGTTCCACAAATAATCGGGCGTTAGCATTTTTCCGTTTTCAGCGGTCGTTATAAGGGTTGTAAGTCCGTTTTCTTTGCCGACTTTCTGGTCGTCCGCGCCGAAAGCCGGAGCGATGTGAACAATGCCCGTGCCGTCTTCGGTTGAAACGAAATTAGCCCCAATTACTTTGTAATTGAATATCGGAAGCTCGGAGCCGGAAGTCCGATAAAGCGGTTCATATTCAACCCCGAGAAAGCTTTGTCCGGATCTTTCGCTGATAATTTTATAATTTTCTTCCAAAACCCCGGCTCGTTCTTTCACCAACACAAAACGAGCGCCGTCTTTTTCGGCGACAACGTATGTCGCCTTGGGATTTACCGCCAAAGCAACATTTCCCGGCAAAGTCCACGGGGTTGTGGTCCAAACCAAAAAATAAAAGACTCCGCCAGCTTTGTCTTTGGCCTTAAATTTTATATAAATTGATTTTTCTTTTATCTTTTTATACCCCTGCGCAAGTTCGTGCGAAGAAAGAGACGTTCCGCACCTGGGACACCACGGCACAACTTTGTAATCTTTATAAAGAAGTTTTCTGACAGAAAAGTTTTTAATAACCCCCCAAAGTTTTTCCATATACGAGTTTTCATAAGTGACGTACGGCTTATCCATATCAATCCAAAACCCCATTCTGGCAGTCATGTCTTCCCACAGCTTTTTATACTTCCATACGGACTCGCGGCATTTTTTATTGAACGCCTCAATGCCATACTCTTCAATTTCTTTTTTGCTTTTCAGACCGAGCTCTTTTTCAACCTCAACTTCAACCGGCAACCCGTGCGTGTCCCAGCCGGCAACTCTTGGCACGCGAAAACCGCGCATTGTTTTGTAGCGCAATATAACATCCTTAAAAGACCGGCCTTCCACATGATGAATGCCGGGCTTGCCATTTGCGGTAGGCGGACCTTCGTAAAAAACAAACGGCTTGCCCTTTTTTGTTTTCGCAAGCGTTTGCTCAAAAATTTTATTTTTTTGCCAGTATTCCAGAATTTCCGTCTCTGTGGATTTCTTATCTTTGTCTTGCATATATATATGGTTATAATATAGAAAGAGGGAGGCAAAACAAAGTTTTGTTGATGTTGACAAAACAATGTTTTGCTGGTATAATGTAAGAAGGAGGTGATTCCGATGTACGGGTCGGCCATCAACAAACGGGCAAGGGAGATCTACGATTGGAGAAAAGAACACGGTATTCCCGGCAGCAATTTGGACGACTGGAGGAGAGCGGAAGTGGAAGTTGAAAACGAAAAAAGGGGCATGGTCATCGCGACCGCTGCCCCCGCAACAAAAATCGGCGGCATTGTAACGCCGGAAATCGCGAAAAGAAGTTCTGTTCGCGCTTCCGCGTTCGTCATCAAAGTCGTCGAGACAGTTTAAGGCCCCCCGATAAATCATCGGGGGGCTGAAAGTTTTTATCGCCAAAGAGCGCTTATTAAAGCTCCGACGATCGCCAGAGTAAGTCCAACCAATGTCCCTTTTGTGGGAAGTTCTCCAAACTTAAACCAGAAGGTCGTGGCCGCGGCAAGCAAACTCATTGCGCCGAAAGTAAGATGGATAACCCATGCTTTGCCAAACCATTCATTTAAGGCAATGCTGGAAATCGCCCAAACTATCCCGTTTGGTAAAGCCATAATAAAACTTATCAACAGCGACCAGAAAACAAAAAAAGTAAACAGATTCGGGAACATGTATCCTAAAAATGTTTTTGTTTTAGCAAGCTCGAAGCCGGTGTAAAGCGCCCACTGAAAAAGTCCTATTCCGACAAAAGAAGCCAGCGCAAAAACCAGCCATTTTAAGAACATTGCGCTCCCCTTTTTCAAAAACCCAATCTAAAACTTGCATTTTTGTGCCAAAAAGTCAATCGTATTACATCCTCTCGGGAGCCGAGATGCCGAGAAGTTTCAAAAGCGAGCCTAGAGTGTTTTTTGCTGACTTAATTATGAAAAGCCGGCGGGGTTCGTCCGAGCCGGAGTCAAGCACTTTCACATCGCGATAAAACGCCGAAAATGCCTGCGCGAGTTCGTAAACGTAAGCCGTTAAGCGATGGGCTTGATAATCGCGCGCGACGTCTTCCAAAACATCGGAAACCTCCAAAAGTTTTTTTATAAATTTAAGTTCGTCTTTTTTAAAACCACCAAACGCTAAACGCTTAACGCTGTGCACTTGCGCTTTTCTCAAAATTCCCGACATTCTCGCGTGCGCGTACTGGACATAATAAACGGGGTTTTCGGCCGATTGTTTCTTGGCAAATTCCAAATCAATATCAATATGCGTATCGGAGGAGCGCCCCAAAAAAAACCAACGCGCGGCATCCAATCCAATTTCATCAATCAATTCTTCAAATGCCACAAATGTCCCTTTGCGTTTTGACATCTTAAATTCTTCTCCACCTTTCATCAGACGGACAGTTTGGGTAACAATAATTTCCGAGTCCTCCATTCCTACGATTTCGGCAACAGCTTGAATCCTTGCCACATAGCCGTAATGGTCGGGCCCCAAAATATTTATTTTTTTCTTGAATCCGCGCACGACTGATTCAAAATAATGCCCGGCGTCAGCCAAAAAATACGTCGGGTAGCCGTCGGAAGTAATCAAAACCCTGTCTTTGTCATCGGCGAAATCTGTTGTCTTAAGCCAGGTCGCGCCGTCTTTTTCGTAAACCATATTTTTTTTCTCAAAAAGCGCCTGCGCTTTTTTGATCCAGTTTTTTTTGTGGATATATTTGTCTTCCGACGTCCAGCGGTCAAATTTTATTTTGGCTATACTCTTAAGAGTGTTTTTAATTGACTTCAAAAAATCTTTTGCGGCTTCTTGGCCAAGTTTCAGAGGATCTTTTCCGAGTTTCTTAATTTTTGCTTTATTTTTTTTAGCCCAATCTTTTATGTAACCCCCCTTGTAAAATGTTTCTTCGTCGGGAATCAGTCCGGCCGACGCAAGCATTGATTTTCCAAGTGTTATTATTTGCTTTCCGGTATCGTTTATATAGTATTCGCGCTCAACTTTAAAACCGACGAGCGCCAAAACGCTTGATAAAATGTCGCCCAAAAATCCCCCTCTACCATTGGCCAAAGTAAGAGGGCCAGTCGGATTAGCCGACACATATTCAACTTGTATTTTTTTATTTTTGCCGATGTTGAATTTGGGCAGACCTTTCGCGCGCGCGAATTCCAAAAAACCTTCGCCGACAACTTCCGGCGAAATCCAAAAATTCAAAAAGCCCGGGCCAGCCACGTCAATTCTTTCAAAAAGTTTTGACTTTCCGAGCTTCTCTTTAAAATCTTCGGCAAGTTCTCTTGAATTTTTACCAAATTTTTTTGCGACCACCATCGCGACATTGGACGAGTAGTCACCAAAAGCGGGACGTTCCGGGCGCGAAACCGAAAATTTGGCGTCCTTCGGCGCAATTTTTTTTATTTCTTTAATAATCCCCCCTCTTATCATCTTATTTATACAATATATTAAAACGTTGACTATGAAAATCCGAGGAATATAATGACTTAGGAATTTTAAAATTTTCCTCGGCGGAGAAACGGCGTGTCCAGATACACTCTTGCCCTGCTTTTGTCGCTTTACGTCTGCTTCAGTTGGGGAACGCTTGCTCCTCTTTCGGTAAAAATGAACCAAGTTATGGGTCCGGATAAATTCCACCCGGCCATGCCTTTTATCTGGGCAACGATGGGCAACATATTTTTCGTGGCGCTGGTCATGCTTTTTACCGGGTTTGCGCCGGCCAAATCGTGGTCGTGGCATTGGTCGGGATGGGCCATCGCCTGGTTCTGGTCTTCGGGGGGCCTCGTAGTGGTAATCGCTTATTACCTAAGCCCCGGAAAAGAATCGGTAACAAACGCGATAGCCGCGACATACCCCGCTCTGGTCAGCGCAATAATCCTTTGGTACTTTTTAGGAGAGACCATGACCGTCCAAAAAGTATTCGGGCTTATAATTACAGTAATAGGAGTAATAACAGTGATACTCGCTTAGATAAAAACAGCCGTTAATGCGCGGCTGTTTTTTAAATAAAAGCCGTCTCGAGGACGGCTCGTAATTCGTTTACGCTAAACATTTTACTAAATCGGGATAAAACACAGCCCGATAATGCGACCTGTTTCATCTCTTTCAAAAACAACTCTGTTTGGCAAACAACCCATATTTTCCAAAACCCGATTAAAAGTATAACCGTTGTCCCAATAACTGGTATACGGCTTATCCGTCTCCTCAACGGCAATCAGATTCGCAATCCATTCACAACTATCTATCTCTTCGCCCACCATTGCCCTACCAACAAGTTCCGCCGAATGCCTGTCTTTAGCCTTAATCACACGGTGGTATTCGCCCCGCCCCCTGTAGGTTTTTCCGCACTCAACAAAAGTAGTATTAAATTTTAATTCGAATTTCTGCATCTTGCTCCTCCTTTCCTCCAAAAATTCAATCCACGCTGACAATAGCACAAGACGGCAAAAAATGCAATAATTTGCGCATGGCGGATTTGCTGCAAAATAAAAAAGTTTTTTTTGATTATGAAATCCTTGAAAAATTTGAGGCCGGGTTAGAATTGCGCGGATTTGAGGTTAAGGCGCTGCGAAACAAACTTGGCTCAATTCTCGGTGCGCGCGTCATCATCCGCGGAGGCGAAGCGTTTGTTGTCGGCATGGAAATTCCTCCGTATCAGCCGGCAAACACGCCAAAGGAATACGAACCGCAGAGAACAAGAAAACTTCTTTTGAAAAAAAGCGAGATAAAATATCTTTCGGGAAAAGGCGAGGAAAGGGGCCTAACAATCGTGCCAATCCGTGTATACATCAAAGGGCGCATGCTTAAAACGGAGGTCGGCATCGCCAAAGGAAAGAAAAAATACGACAAACGCGAAAAAATAAAAAAGCGTGAATCAAAAAGAAAGATAGAAAGAGAGCTCAAAACAGCTTACAATTAAATAATGAAACTCGAAGGAAAAAACTGCCTGCTTTTGTACAACGCCGCGAGCGGAAATCCGCCTGAAGACTCCGCGGAAACCGACTCCGATTCTTCCCTTAACGCACGCGGAGACATCAAAGCGGTCCGCCACGCCTTAAGAGAAGCCGGTTTTAACGTGCGCACGCTCGGTTTGAGAAGGACTAACTCAAAAACTTCCGCGTTAATAGAAGAAATGAAGCCGGACCTTGTTTTTAATTTGTGCGAAGTGCTTTATAACCACCCACATAAAGCGCTAACAGAAATGTATGTTGCTGGATGGCTCGAACTTATGAAACTCCCGTATACGGGTTCGCCTCCTTTGTCCTTGGGAATTTCGCTGAATAAAATGAGGTGCAAGCAGATTTTAAAAACTTCCGGCCTCCCGATTCCGCCATCGATCACCGTGCAAGTGGGAGAAAAACCAAATCTGGAACCCATTACTCCTCCGTTCATAGTAAAACCCTTAAGAGAGGACGGAAGTTTTGGTATAACCAAAGACTCCGTTGTTGAAACGCCTCAAGAAGTGGAAGAAAAAGTCACGATGATCCACGAAAAATACAGCCAGCCGGCTTTGGTTGAAGAATTTATTGACGGCCGCGAGTTCACCGTTGCCGTAATCGACAACCCTCCGAGGGTTCTCGGCATTGGCGAGGTAGACTTCAGCAAAATACCGGCAAAAGATCCGAAAATACTTTCGTACGGCATCAAGTGGGCCAAAAACGGCTTGGGTGTCGGGTTAAAATTTCCGGCCCAGATTGAAACGGCTTTGAAAAACCGCATTGAAAAAATTTCATTAAAAGCTTTTCGCGCGCTCGGATGCAGAGATTACGCCAGAATAGATATTAGAATCAGTGAAAATCGCAGGCCTTATATTCTTGAAGTAAACCCTAACCCGGATCTTTCCCCGGATGAAGAATTCGGGCTGGCCTCCGAAAAGGCGGGTATAACTTATGAAAGCCTAATCAAAGAAATTGCCGAAAACGCCGTCCGCAGAGGCACAACGGCATCTTGACAAATCATAAAATTCGTGTATATAATTATAAGTAGTCCCTCGATAGTAATCTCGGGACGCTGAATTTCGCAAGCTCCGACTTTGCGTCGGAGGCGAAATTCGCGGGGGTGCCTAGCTTCGATGAGTTGAGGCGTTAAGAGGCGCAGTTCAAGGATGTTTGGTGTCCTTGTAAAATTTTCCAAACAGTTCCAAGTGCAAACTATCAACCAGCACTCGCTTACGCTTAATTGCTTAAGCCATCCGACTTTCTGATGTCTCATAGGAAAGCGCGGGTGTGAAATTTTGAGGCTCAATGCCGAAGAGCTCCGATTCGGCACAACATTTAAGGAGCGACTTTTGCGGCACTTTCGTTTCGCTTATAGCCGCAATCGAAACCAAGCGAAACTAAAACTGTAGAAACTTCTTAATAAATCAATTCAAACGGGAGTGCGATTCTCCCCACCTCCACTGATATAGAAGTATATGGAAGAATAAAAACTGCCTATTTTGCCAATACGAGACAAAATAGGTATGATTTTACTAATGAAAAACAAAATCCAGATACTGACAGTACACGGCGGAATGACCTTCAAAAATGAGAGGGACTATTTGGATTACCTGAGAAACAAGAAGATCTCTACAAAGAAAAAGACCTACTGGGCTGGTGATTATCTTGAGAAAAGTCTTGGCAGACAATTCGAAATTATTTCGCCACGAATGCCTTTACAGGACTTTGCAAAATATAGAGATTGGAAAATCTTCTTCGAGAGGTATCTTCCATTGCTTAAAGGCAAATTTATTCTCATAGGTTCATCTCTTGGGGGAGTTTTTCTTGCTAAATATCTTTCAGAAAACAAATTGCGTAAAAAAGCGTTATCTGTTTATCTTGTTTGCCCACCTTTTGATAATTCTCTTCCTGGAGAAGATCTAGTCGGTGGTTTTAAACTCAAACCAGACTTATCCTTGATTGAAAAAAATACGAGAAACCTGTATCTACTTTTCTCAAAAGATGACGATGTAGTGTCTGTTGCCCACGCAGAAAAATATGCCAAAAAACTGAAACATCCACATATAATCATCTACAAGAGTAAGGGTGGCCATTTCAACATACCTAAATTTCCAGAGATAGTGAAAATGATAAGGGACGATGTTAAGAAAAAGTAGCTCGAAAACCAACAGGTTCTAACTTATTCCAGGTATCTCACCTAGACAACCACCGATTCAAATGTTTTTACACATTCTTGAATACTGAGTATATACGTCATATTATCGAGTTCCAACAAAGAGGTTCTAACGTCATTTATTAGTTTCCACAAACAAAAAATTGCCGGTTTTATGCCGGCAATTTTTTGTTCTACGCTTATTTACTTTTTATCTGGCCCAAATGACAAAGGTGAAAACCTTCTCGCCTTTTCCTAAATCGCGAACAAAAAGCGAGTCCTTGCCTTGCGCGTCTTTCTTTATGGCACGCCCCCACTCGGAAGGATTGTCCAAATCAATACCGACACCAAATTTGTTTCCCTTGCCGTTGCCTTTTCCCGACCCGCTTCCGCCATCAGAAGAACCGACCGTGTTTACGCTGTCTAAATGGGCGTAAATCTGCTCAAGCATTTCGTGGTCATGAGAGTTCGGATGCTGATTGTCTCCAGCTCCGTCGTCTCGCGCCGGGTCGTTGGTGTAATCCATGCAAGTTCCCGTGTTTGCGTTGTAAAAATCCTCATCCGTGTGCCCAAGCCCAAGCGTATGTCCCACCTCCTGGCACATTACAAAATTCCTCCATTCCGGCTTGTCATAGGTCGCGGTGTCAAAATAAGTGTCGTTGACTTTGGTAACACCTTTGATAATGTGCTCTCCCGAAATCCAAATTTGGGCGATACCAAGCCAGCCATTGAAGCCATAAGATGCGCCGCAAACCTCAACCCGCCCGTTGGTTGCCTTACAGTTTCGCGGATTGCCCGCTTTGCCCGCGGCCACAACCGTATCAAGAACAGCCGACAAACTCCAATCAGTAGCAGTTGTGTTCAAATACTCCGTCCACTTTTCAGAAACATTATTCCCTAATTCAAGAGTGAATGAATTGGCCGTACGCCCCCAATGATAGTTGCCCCATGAATGGTTCGCGCTTACAAAAAACGCCGCGAACAAAAAAACAGCAACCCCCGCGATAACAAAAATTTTTTTATTAAACATATTTTATTTATTGCTTGTTAACTAATAACTATTATCTATTAAAGGATATGCGCTTCCGATTTTACTCACAACATAAACTTATCCACAGCGCTGTCAAGTAAAAATCCCCTTAGGGGGATTTTATCTGCTCTTTTTATTCTTTTCCGCTGACTTAAGAATATCCCTTGCCCACTCGAATGCTTCAGATGCTGGATATTTGTTAATCAGCGTTTCCAGATATTTTTTGTCTTTGGGACTGCCCCAAACATACAAAAAGTAAAGCGCGTAAGCCGCGGTATACTCCTTCGTTTCTTCACCGCGAGGATAAGAGACGGCTTTTGAATCAGGATGATTTTCAACTATATCCAAAAGCCACATGGATGCTTTTTTTCTCCAATCTCCGGGGGTATTTAACTTTCTTTTCAGTAAATCACCCGAACCGGCCGTTCCCCAGATGTTATAAAACTCGGCTATTCTCAACTTCGCGTCGTCAACCAGCCGGCTTTGCGGATATTTTTTAACAAAATCTTTGTATTCTTTTATAATTTTGGGATAGGTTTTTTCGGCAAGCTCGCTAACGCTCCTGTCTTTTTCAAGCAACTGCTGAAATATCAAAGAGTATTCCGAAAACGCTTTGTCTTCGTATGTTTTATTTTCACGAATTTCCGCTTTCTTTTCTGTTTTTGTGTCTGCGTTTACGGTTTCTTTGCCATCAAATCCGCAGACGACAGCCAATAGTGTCGTAAAAATTAAAAAACGGCGCGCGGCCTTGGCTGACATTTTCACTTCAGTATCCTCCAAATCAAAAAGATCCCGCAATCAGCATAACACGCCGCTATCCAGGCAAGAAATTTATCGGGTTTTTAAACCCTCCTGAACTTCGCCTGAAAAAATCTTAATTGCTTCGGCTCATAGGTCATCTTAAGTCCGCGTATCGTCTGCCTTTTTTTGAAAAGGTTGACTATGCCCTCGGCGGCAAAACCGAGATGATCGTTGGTGTAAACGCGCCTTGGAACAGTAAGCCTGACCAGTTCCAGTTTTGAGCCGTGTTCTTTCCTTGTTTTCGGATCGCGTCCGGCCGAAACTATTCCTCTTTCCATTGATCGAACCGCGCACTCTTCGTAAATTGAGGCGGATAAAGTTTGGGCCGGATACTGGCTTTGCGGCAGATGGCTTAAAAATTTTTTGGCGTCAAGATAAACGGCGTGCCCACCGACCGGAACGACTATCGGAACGCCCGCCTCTTTCAAAAGCCCGCCGAACCATTCAACTTGTTTAACCCTATGTTCAACATAATCGTCGTTTTCAACCATTTCACGAATACCCCGCGCTAGGGCTTCCATATCGCGTCCCGACATTCCGCCATAGGTGTGCAAACCTTCATAAACTACAACAAGCGTTTTTGTTTCTTCAAAAATTTTTTTGTTACGCGTGGCCAAAAATCCGCCGATATTTACCAAATTGTCTTTTTTTGAGCTTACGGTAATGCCGTCGGTAAAACGCATCATATTTTTTAATATTTTTTTAACCGGCGTTTTTTCCCATCCCTTTTCTCGCGCTTTTATGAAATAGGCGTTCTCAAGCGCGCGGGTAGCATCCATTATGACCGGGATTTCGTGACGTTCGGCTAAAGTTTTCAAATCTTCCAGATTTTTCATTGAAACCGGCTGACCTCCGGCCATGTTGCAATTGGCTTCAACCCGGATAAAAGCAATTTTATTTTTGCCTAGTTTTTTTATAAGACGGCCGGTACGCGCAATGTCAAAATTTCCCTTAAACGGTTTGTCTTTTTGCGGGTCGTGGGCTTCCGGCACAATGCAGTCCTGCCATATCCCACCCCGCCGCTCAACGTGTTCGCGGGAAGTCGTAAAATACATATTTGAAAGAACATGCTGGCCTTTTTGAACCAAAGCGCGGGCCATCAGATGCTCTGCCGCCCTGCCTTGATGAGTCGGAACAACAAAAGAAAAGCCGTAAACGTCTTTTACGGCTTTCTCCAAATTATAAAAATTTTCGGATCCGGCGTATGCCTCGTCTCCAAGCATGAGTCCCGCCCACTGGTTATCCGACATTGCCGACGTTCCGGAATCGGTGAGTAAATCAATAAAAACATCGCGTGATTTGAGAAGAAAGGTATTAAACCCCGCCTCTTTAACAGCACTCTCCCTGCCTGAACGTGAAAGCAAGTTCACCTTTTCCACCATTTTTATTTTCCACGGCGGCGGCAGATAGTCCATATACCTTATTTATACCGCAACGACCCACATAAACAAGCAGTTGCGCTATGGATTCTCGTGGGCTATAATGAACAAATCTGAACAAGAAAGCAAGGATAAATAATCAAATAACAGCGCGCGACATGAGAGTCATAGGCCCAGACGGCAAAAATCTGGGCGTCATTAAGACGGAGGAAGCGCTAAGCAGAGCCAAAGAGGCAAATCTGGATTTAATCGAGATCGCTCCGACCGCAAACCCGCCGGTGGCCAAAATAATGGATTACGGCAAATACCGGTATGAAGAGGAGCACAAAATGAAGCAATCGCAAAAAGTCCACCAGTCCGAAACACGCGAAGTCAGAGTCGGCCTCGGAACATCGGAACACGATCTGATAATGAAAGCAAAAAAGGCCTCCGGCTTTCTGGAAAAAGGCGACCGCATAAAAATAGGAATGGCCCTTCGGGGGCGGGCAAAATATCTTGACCAAAAACTGCTTAACGAAAAGCTCTTACGGGTCTTGAATTACGTAACGGTTGAACATAATATAGTCGAGGGCCCGAAAAGGGGGCCGAGGGGGCCGTATATAATGGTGGAAAGAGCAAAAAAATAACTCAAACATGGCAACAGGCAAAACAAACAAAGCCTTCGCAAAAAGGCTAAAAATTACCAAGGATGGCAGGGTATTGAAAAGAAACCCGGGCCAAAATCACTTCCGCGCAAGAAAATCGCGCGGTTTTCAGCTGGACGCGAAAAGATCCGGCGAACTTTCAATATCTAAAAAAGAACTGGGAAGATATTTGCCATTTAAATAAAAACCAATGACCAGAGTAAAAAGAGGAACAACTTCATTAAAGCGGAGGCGCAAGGTTTTAAAACACGCCAAGGGTTATAAGTGGAGCGGAAAATCAAAAGAACGCCAAGCTCGGGAAAGATTACTGCACGCTTGGTCCCATGCTTTTAAAGACAGGCGAAGGAAAAAACGGGAATTCAGAAGGCTTTGGCAGATAAAAATAAACGCTGGGTCGCGCGAAGCGGGTTTGAGTTATTCAAAACTTATTCACGCGCTCAAAAAAGCAGACATTAAACTTGACCGCAAGATGCTTGCCGAGCTTGCCGAAAAACACCCGGACGCTTTTAAAAAAGTAGTTGAAACGGCCCTTTCTTCCTAAACCACAAAATCCCAAACTGGATTCTGTCTAATGTTCCAAAAAGAATCCGGCAAGCCAGATAATTAAAATCCCCAAAGATATTAGAAAAAACTGCATGAGAACTGCGGTTTTTTTGCGTCCGTGTTCTGCTTCGTGAAGCTCGGGAACAAGATCAACCGCGGCGATATACAAAAAATTCCCCGCCACAACCGCAAGAGCGGGAGAAATCAAACCTTCAATCGCTCCCGAAAAAACATAAGTCAAAACTGCGCCCAACACAGCGGTAAGCGCGATTAAAAAATTGTAAAGTATCGCTCGGGCTCTGCTGAATCCGGCATGAAGCAAGACCAGAAAATCGCTCATCTCCTGCGGTATTTCGTGAAGTACTACGGCAACGGCAGTTAAAATACCCAGTTTTATATCAACAAAAAAAGCAAGAGCGATTATGACGCCGTCTATAAAATTATGAACGGCATCGCCCAAAAGCGATAAATATCCGAAAACATGAACCGGGCATTGGCCTTCATGGCAATGATAAACCAGCAAAAGCCTCTCGAGAATAAAGAAAAACAAAAAACCGCCCAGAACCCACAAAAGCACGCCGTGCGTATCCATACCAACACCTTCTCCCGCCTCAAGCGCTTCGGGTAAAACGTCTAGAAAAACAACGCCAAGCAAAACGCCAACCGCCAAACTTATGGCATATTGGATATAACTTCTTAATTTTTCTTCGCCCAAGAATGCTACCGACCGGCCGATAAGCGAAACTACGCTTGAAAGAAAACTCGTCCCCAAAATCCAATAAAATAAATTCATGATTTTATAATTTTAACACGCGCTCAAAAAATAAAAAATCCGCCTTTTGGCGGACTTTATTTTCCAACAAATATAGGATAATTCCCCGAAAAGCAGGCATCGCATAATCCTTCCGCTCCGCGCCACACGGACTTCGCTCCTTCCAAGCTCAAATAAGCAAGGGAATCCGCGCCGATTTCTTGGCAAATCTTATTGATATCTCCGGCAAAATTTTCCGCAATCAGCTCTCCTTTGATGCGCCAGGTATCAATGCCGAAATAACACGGATTTCGGTACGGAGGAGAACTGATTCTGACATGGACTTCTTTGGCTCCGGCTTCGCGCAAAAGACCGATAACTCTGGGAACAGTCGTTCCGCGAACAATTGAATCATCAACGACAACAACCCTTTTTCCTTTGACAATCTCTTCAATTACGAAGTGTTTGAATCTGACTCCTTCCCTCCTCAAATCCTGCACCGGGTCAATGAAAGTGCGCCCGACAGTATGC
>MHMQ01000010.1 GCA_001819395.1 Candidatus Niyogibacteria bacterium RIFCSPLOWO2_01_FULL_45_48 | reverse complement strand
TATCAAGCGTCTGCCTGGCTCGATCATAAATTTCGGGATATCTCAGCCACTTTGCGCCGGGAGAAAACCATCCGCGCTTCGGCTGGTCAAACAAAAAATCCGGAATAAGTCCGCGGTAGGCCTGTTTAAGCAAAATTTTAGTTTTAAACGGACTTATTTTAAATTTGAGCGGCATTCTAGAGCTAAATTCAATTAAGTCTTTGTCCAAAAAAGGGACTCTGGCCTCAAGTCCGTTTGCCATGGACATTTTATCCGTAAGCATTAAAGCAAAATCAACCAGCCAAGTCTGTCGGTCAACATCCATCAACATTTCCTCGAAATTCCCTGAAAACGCGGCCTTAAGACCGGAGTCAGATATTTCGGACGGCCGTTCGAAATATCTTCTTTCAAAAAACGACTTCGATATATCGGAGTTGAAGTAATCTGATGACGTAACTCTTTTTAAAATATCGTCTTTTTGAAACATAAAAAGCATAAGCCTTTCAATTCCGGCGGGTGTGTTTAACTTTTTGAGTTTAGAACTTAAATTCGCGGGATAGCGCAAAAATCCGGGAATTTTTTGAAATAAAGTCGTCATCCTGCTTAGACGATACCTGTCATAGCCGCCGAATAGTTCGTCTCCTCCGTCGCCGGCAAGCACGACGTCGGCCTTGTTTTTGGCAAAACCGGACAATTTAAACATGGCCACGGCCGTCGCGTTGGATATCGGCTCGTCCATATGCCATACGGCTTTCTCCAGCAAGTCCCAAACCTCGTCCGGGCCGACAACCACCTCGTTATGGTTGGTTTTAAAAAAAAGAGCGGTTTTTTTGGCCAACCCAAAGTCGGCGTTAAACTTTTCTTTTTGTTCGCTCTCTTTCAAGTCAAAACCGACCGAGAAGGTGTCTATTTTGCCTCGCTCCATGGACACGTGATAAAGCAAAATTGAAGAATCCGTGCCACCCGAAAGATAAAGCCCTAAAGGGCGATCGGAAATAAGCTGGGACTTCACCGATCGGTGTATATGATTTTTTAGTTCCTCGCCCATTTCGGCTTTCGAAACGCGCGGATGGCTGCCACTCGATTCAATTTCCCAATATTTTTCTATTTTTAGCTCGCCGTTTTTATAAAAACCTCGGCTTGATTGGGGAAATTTATAAATCCCCTCAAACATCGTAAGCGGTTCGGGAACGTACAAAACCCGCAAATAATGATTAAGCGCTTCGGAGTTAAGGCGGCGAGGAATGTCGTGTTCAAGGATAGATTTGATTTCCGAAGAAAATATAAATTTACCGCCCTGCCCTGAGCCTGTCGAAGGGTTTAAATAATAATAAAACGGCTTTATGCCGGCGTGATCGCGGGCTAAAAATAGTTCACGGCGCGATCTGTCCCAGATCGCGAAAGCGAAAATTCCGTTGAATTTTTTGACGCAATCGGGACCCCACATGCGCCAGGCAGCAAGGATTACTTCCGTATCGCTTTCGCTTTTAAACGGATACGAGTCTTTAAGCTCGTTTTTTAATTCTTTGAAATTATAAATTTCGCCGTTAAAAACTATGACTTCGCGCTCGTCAAAACTTTTCATCGGCTGGGCGCCATTTTCCGAAAGGTCAATTATTTTGAGGCGGTTTGAACCGAGCGATATCCCGTCCTCGGTAAAAATCCCCGAAGCGTCCGGGCCCCGGTGGCGGTTGGCCAGATTCATTTTCAAGACAAGCTCCCGGTCAAGAAAATTAAATCCGTTTATCGCGCACATTGATTGAATTTATCGCTTCTAACACTTTCCCATCCATGGCTTCGTGTGAAAAAAGTTCCGACGAAAGATTATAAGCATTTTCGGAAAGAATTCGGCGTAACCCGGCGTCTTCAAGCCTGATTAGGTTTTTTGCGAAATCCTCGGGCGATTCGGCCAAAAGCAAATGTTTTTCGTTTTCAAAAGGATATCCGGCCAGGCCCCTTGAAGACGCGATGGTGGGAATACCGCCCGAGAGCGGCTCAAAAATCTTTTGCTGCATTCCCGCGCCGTATAGCGATGGGACCAGGGCTATATCCATATCGCCGACAAAGGAATCCCAGTCGCGCACAAGTCCATTATAAATTATGTGCTCATTCAGGTACATTTTAAGTTCCGACGGAAATTTTCTTCCGGTTATATGAAAAACAAACCTGCCCGGCTTTTTTTTATCGATAATCGGAATCACTTTTTTGACCATGAATCCGAGGGCTTTTCGGTTGTGCGGCACGCTGTAAGTAGAACCGGAGAAAAAAACGTTGAGGGCTTCGGATTCTTTGATCTGCCGCCCCCCCTTCAGCCGTCCCGATAAACCGCGAAGAGGCAGGATTGCGGTGTTTTTGGCGCCGAGCATGCGATAAAGGCGTTCCTCTTTGGGAGTAATAGCAAAAAGAAAATCACTTTTGAGAATCGTTATCATTTCACTTAGGAATTTCGCGGCAGATTTAATAAGATTGATAAAAGAAAAACCGTCCTCCTGCAAAAAATGAAACGGCTCGAAATTTATTGAACGGGTAATAATTGCGGTCTCTCTTTTCCTAAAAACAGAATAAAGAGGCCAAAGATAGGTATAGTCAAACCAAACCATGTCCGGTTTCCACGAGTCGGCCCACGACTCAACCGTTTTTTTTATTTCCGAACCCGAATATTCGTAAGCCGCGCCGTCCCAATAAATCGGGTTCAGAAGTCTTTTTAAACCGAATTTATTTTCGTATGCCAAAAGTTTTACCGGAATCCCAAAATCCCGCGAAAATTTTTCTACCAACCCCCTGTCTTGAAAAGAAAAAATCTTTGAGATAACCGACACCTCAAACCCCAGACGCTTTAACTGTTTTATTCCTTCGAGTCTATCCTGCTCGCAAGCGCCCGTGTCGGGCAAAGGGAAACGCGGAGTTATGACCAAAATCCTTTTCGGCACGCTTAAGAGAACAGATTAAAACGCATAATATGCCAGATGGCGGCCAGTCCATCTTTCCAGTTTATTTTCTTGCCTTCTTCATAAGTGCGCCCGTAGTAAGAAATTCCCACTTCGTAAACCCTCCACCTTCCCCTGGCGACCCTTGAGGTTAATTCGGGCTCAATCCCGAATTTTTCGGATTTTATTTTATCCTTAATCGAATCGACAACTTCTTTCCGGAAAACCTTATAACACGTCTCCATATCCGACAAATTAAGGCCGGTAAAAAGGTTCGACAAAATGGTCAGAAATCTGTTTCCGAAATAATGGAAAACGTATAAAACCCTGTGCGCGTCGCCCCCGGCGAAGCGTGAGCCGAAAACGACATCCGCCCGTCCCGACAAAATAGGCTGAAGTAATTTTGGATATTCATTCGGATCATATTCCAGATCCGCGTCTTGAATCAAAACAATGTCGCCTTTCGCTTCCCGAAAACCGGTTTTGATAGCGCCCCCTTTTCCTTGGTTTTTTTCGTGAAAAATATAGCGAATACCGCCGGTGTTTTTCAAAATATCCCTTGTGCCGTCTCGGGAGCCGTCGTCAACCACAATGACTTCTTTTTCAAGCCCCGGCAAAGAAACCGCCTGAACTTGCCGAATAATTTCGGAAATAGTATTTTTTTCGTTGTAAGCGGGGATGATGATGGACAACTTCATAATAATTCTTTTAGTTTTTCGGCAACCCTGTCTAAATTGCGAAGTCCGTCTATTGCGCCATTTAATAACAGAACGCCCCAAATTGCCAGTGCCGGCCTGAATTCGAGTTTCTTCTTAAATAAATCAGAAAGTCCAAAACCGGCAAATACCGCGAGAAGCGGATAAATAAGAAATCTGTATCTCGTTTCCACGATAATGAATATGACGGCAAGAGGCGCCATAAGGGTAAGCCAAAAAAGGAGTTTTGCTCCTTCTTTATCAGGGTTGGATAAAAATTTAATTTTATATACACCCCAAAATCCCAAGCCGAATATCAAGGCCGAATATATTGCCGAGAACACCAGAGTAACAGCCCGATCTGCGCCCTCCAAATGAAACCAGAATCCGGTCGGGCGGGATATGCTGAAATAAATCGAAATTCTTTTAAGGGTGATCTTTAAAAATTCCAGGGGATTGAAAAAGATAAACGACAAAACCTCTTTTAAGGCCAACTTGTTGCCCTCCGTGCGCCCGTACTCATAAACATAGCGCTCCGCCGGCTCATATGGCTCAAGTTCGCCCGAAGCTCCGGGATGATTGCCGACGAGAAGATCGTACCCCAGTACGCCGGTGGTTGGAATAAAGGCATTATAAATTTTATAATTTCTGACGGTCCACGGAGTAAAGACGGCCGTGAGTACCGCAATAAATATAAAAAAACGCACCCATTGTTTTTTTCCCCCTCGACCATGCTCGGGGCAAGTAAAAAAATAATAAAAAATCGGCAGGACAAGCAAGGCCGACGGAGTCCTGGTCAAAACCGCAAAACCAAAAACCAACGCCATCGGAATCAGATAAGTCAGCCGATCGGGAGAATTAATATGTTTAAAAAATAAATAAACCAGCAGAATTACCAAAAAAACAGCCAGCGTCTCGGTCATAAGCATCCCGGACATTGTGATTAAATCGGGGGAAAAACCGGTAAACGCGGCGGAAGCAAAACCCAAAACCCGGTTCCAATTTTCTCTAAAAATTTCTTTGCTCAAAAAATACGCAAGGAGAGCCGTAAGAGCGTGCAGGAGCGCGTTTATGACCCAAGCAACTTCGTAGCTTCTGCCGAAAACAAAGTAAATTCCGGCCAGAAAAAACTGGTATCCGGGCCCGACCCGTAAAATCGCGATATCCTCATCATAAGACAGTGAGGAATTTTCTTTATATCCGTTGCCTTGGACCAAATTCCAGGCGATTCTGTCATAGGCCGCGGCGTCAACGGCGGGCCTGATTTTGAAGTAAAAAGAATAAGACAGAGAAGCCGCCAAAGACGCCAAAATAATAGCGGTTAAAATTGCGGATGTTTTTTTGTTTTCACTCACGACAAATATAATTTAGCAAAATTCCGGTTTAAAATCCACGGCTATTTTCGGCGATATAATTTATAGTGTCCTATTTCGTGATCCAAAACATATCCGCTCCCGGCTTCTCCGGAACGCCCGACAACTAAATAATCGGCGGTAAAATCCGCGGGACTCGTCCCAAACTCAAACTTTTCGCTGATAAAAATGCGCTGATAAAAATTATCGTTATCCAGCACAAACCCAACTTCCGGCAGAGAATCAACTAAGACGGACGAGGATTCGGTTATATTTTCTTTGGCGTATTTTTGCAAAAGCATAGCTTCGTCACCATATAAACTGCCGTAATTTAAGAACAAAAACACGGCCTGAAAAATAATCAATAAAATAACCGCCGCCGAAGCGATAAATTGGTTTAAAAGAGAGCGCAAAGATGCCGGAAAAAAAAGCAAAACGATAATATGCGCCGGAAAAAAATATCTGTACCAGCCCGGCGTTTTCAAATACCACAAAAATGCCAAAATAATAAAAGTCAAAAAAACAAAGGTTATCGGCGGAATTTCTTTTTTGTTTTTAAGTAAAATAAAAAATGAAACAAAAACCGCAAGCGCGAGAACGGTGAAGTGAATTGGGGTGGATTCGCTTACGAATTTAAAGAGGTTTCCGAATACGTCAAAAGTTTGCGCGGAATAAGAGTTTAGAAAATAAGACACGGTGGCGCCAAAATTCGGCAAAGAAGAAAAATCAAAAGCAAAAAATACCCAAATCAAAATCGGAATTGAAAAAACGCCCCAGAACCCCAAAAACCGCCGAAAATCAACGCACCGCCTAAACCATAAAAACAAGGTCAGGAGGGCGACCCCGGGGACTATCAAAATAAAATAGGGCTTCGTCGCGACCGACAGCCCCAAAACCAAGCCGGACA
Organism: Candidatus Niyogibacteria bacterium RIFCSPLOWO2_01_FULL_45_48; assembly: GCA_001819395.1. Taxonomy (GTDB): domain Bacteria; phylum Patescibacteriota; class Minisyncoccia; order HO2-45-28; family HO2-45-28; genus HO2-45-28. The sequence goes on along the minus strand of MHMQ01000010.1, from coordinate 23,955 downwards.
CGTAAAAATAAGCCGGTTTATTTTTTTCCTCGTATATAAGATAAAACAGTGCTCCGAGCACAAACCAAAAAAGTCCCGGAATCTCCCCCAAAAGAGCTTTGCCGTTACCGTAAAGAGGCGGGAAAGTGGTCAACAAAAGTCCCGCAAAAGCCGCCGGAACGAATCCGTAAAGTTTTTTTATTAAAAAATACGAAACCACGGCAAAAAGAATTAAATATATAAACGGCGTAAAACGCGCGGCCCAAACCGAAATTCCAAAGATTTTTAAAAATAGCGCTGTGGGAAATACCACCGGATAACCCGTGGTAATCCAAAAATTGTTTGTGTAAAAAACTCCGGGAGCGGTCTGGATGCCGTAAACTCCGTAGCGGGCGATGTTTTTTGCCGCTTGCGCCATAATACCCTCGTCAAACCAAAAACCTGGAATGGTTTGAAAACCGTATAAACCGACAAGGGCCGTAAAAATCACCAAAAAAACCGAAAAATATTTTTGAAACATTAGAATAATTATATCATAAAAATCTTTGGATTAAAAACCGAGTGAGGACACAATTTTTTTGGTATTCCCGTGTTTCAAAAGCCCCAAGTAAGAGTTCATTGTTTCTGGTGCCGAGCTTACCGTAATTCTTTTAAACATCCTCTTTTTTGTTTTAGTCCTCAAAACTCTGTGGTCGGGAAAGTGAACCCAGCCTAGAAAATCAACACCCGACGACAAGGTTTTGATTTGGATTTTGTTTTCGTGTATTTCAAGTTTAAGATTGTTTTTCAAAAGTTCTTTTATCGGTTCAACCCTGTCTTCAAGCCATTTTCTGTCGTCCGAAAGTAAAATAAAATCATCGGCGTATCTTATGTAAAATTTAGCCTTGAGTTTGTGTTTTACGAACCGGTCAAACTCATTCATGTATATATTGACCAGAAGCTGGGAAGTTAAGTTGCCTAGGGGCAGACCGACTTCCTCTCTTACGGAACGAAAGCTGTCTATAATTTCGTCTAGAAGCCATAGAGTATTTTTATCGGCAATGTGTTTTGCTAAAATTTCTTTCAGTATTTCGTGGTCAATGCTTGCAAAAAACTTTTTGATGTCGCATTTTAAAATCCAGCAGGTTTTGGTATTGTTTTTGCCTACTTTATACGCGAAGGCGCGGAAACGATTTATGGCTTTATGCGTTCCCTTGCCTAGGCGGCAGGAAAAAGAGTCGGCGATAAAAACCCTTTCAAAAAACGGGTATAGTTTGCGATAAACCGCGTGGTGCAAGAGCCGGTCGCGAACGCTTGCTTTGTGAATATCGCGCGGTTTAGGGTCATTGATTTTAAACGCTTGATACGCGCCGTGCTTGTATGTATGATTGGCGAGATCTTGATGAAGTGAAAATATATTGTTCATTAGGCGCAAAGAAAACTCCTGAACGTCGCGCTTTGCCCTTTTCCCGCGCACAAACTCTTGCCACGCTTCAAGCAGGTTTTCAACGCCTATTATTTCTTCAAAATTATGGCCCAATTTAATTTTCATAAAAATTCTTCATTTAACGCCCCCCCCCCGCAGGAAATTTGCCCGTAATTCAAAAGCTCATTGCCGCATATAAATTATGGCATGAGTTTCTGCCACATTTTCCCAAAACATCTCGGTACACCTTGGGCGAGAAAATTGACTCGTTGTTTATAGATACGACCGAGCTTGTTTTCATCGCAAGTAATCTCTATAAAAGCCAAAAAATTCCGCATGTCCAGAAGGCTGTCGTAAAACTCGATTTGCTAAAGTTCTTTTTGCAAATTTCGTGGGAAATTAAGGCGCTTGATAATAAAAAGTTTATCTTTCTTTCAGAAAAACTCAACGAAGTCGGTAAAATGCTTGGCGGCTGGTTGCGACAACTCACAAAAGAAAACTCCGCCGATTAGCGGCGGAGAAAAACGAAGCGAGTTTCGGACGGCGGCGAACCGGTAGATCTCGTTCCAGCCGTTCTCGATCCAGTTCAGATTCAGGTTGCGCTTAGAACCGTTCCTGTTGAGGCACGGAATGTTGCGGTTGCTATTCCTGTTCTGCCAGACAGAACCAATGTACAAAGTATCGTCTATGCCACTACTCCTTGAATACTCTCGGAGTTGTATCTTATTCGGAATCTTTATTATTCCTTAATACTTTGCACCAAGTAGCTTCATTTTTTAGAGATGTAAAGAAACGCGCCAAGAGAAGCCGTAACCGCTCTTATTCTGATTTCTAAAATCCCGGAATTCGATGGCGCGGAGCCTTAACCCCGCGCATACACATCTACTATCCTTTTTCACTCTATAATTTTTTTTGAAAAAGAAAAGGCCCTCGACGCGATATGCTGCGTCGAGGGCCGAACCGACGAAACCCAAGGAACAAAGGTCCGAAAAGGATTGAGGAACCATTGTCCCAAGGATTAATGAAGCTACTTGCGGACGGCGGCGAACCGGCAGATCCCGTGCCAGCCGCTCCCGATCCAGCCCAGATCCAGGTAGCGCTCAGAACCGACCCTGTAGAGGCACGGAATGTAGCGGTCGCTACTCCTGTACCGCCAGACAGAACCAAGAGCGAGGATCGGAAACTCGCGCTGGACTTCCGGATACTTCGCGCCAAAAGCCAGCAGTTCCTCTATGGTCGCAGGCCTCATACCCATCCGGTCGAGCTCGCGGATCGCCTCGTTTGATTCTATGTACCGGTTGAAATGGACAAGCTCAACTGCAACATTTTTCTTCCCGCTTCCGATTATTGGAAAATTGGCGTTCGTGATGTCGGAATTGACTCGGTTATACTTGCCGGCCGCGATCATCTGCGCCAGGGTTTGACCGCAGTCAACCACGACCCTGAAAATGTTTTTGATTCTGCCGATGAAACTTGCGACCTCGTCGGCGATTTTATCAATCGCCGGCTTGGCGTCGGTCGTCACAAGAGAATGAATCTCCTCGGCAGTGCAGCCGCGGGCTTTGAGATTCGCTACCAACTGGACCGTGAAATCCGCGATCCAACCCGCTCCGCTGACAATCGCCGCCACCTCTTTTTTTGCCATTTCTGCTTCCTCCTCTTATTGGCTCGCCCCTCATTCCGACCCAATGTCGGAACCCCGAGCTTGCCTACTCTGTCTTGAAGTGTAGCAAATTATCTTGGGTTTGTCAAGTCAAAAATTTATTGTTTTTTTGCCCAGTCAATGTAACGGTCAATGCCTTCCCATATATTTACTTTAGGGTCGTAGCCGAGACTTTTGGCAAGCGATATGTCGGCAGGGGCCCGAAGGACTTCCCCGGGGCGGGCCTCAAGATGTATAACGCTCACCCCCAGTTTGCGGGCAATGTATTCCGCTATGTCTTTGACGCTGGTTTCAACTCCGCTTGCGAAATTTATTGCACGCCCTTTTAATGAAGGACTGTTTAAAACCAAGTTATAAGCCTGTATGATATCGCTGACGTAAGTATAATCTCTTGTTGCCGACCCGTCGCCGAAAATTCCCAAATTTTCTCCGCCCAAAGCGCGCTCCGTTAGAATGGGGATAAGCGCTCCGAACTTTCCTCCTTTTTGGCGTTCGCCAAAAACATTAAACGGCCGGACAATCGTTACATTTGTTCCGAAAGATTTAAAGTAAGAATGGCACATTCTGTCGGCAGAGGCCTTTGAGTCCGCGTAGGGACTTGCCGGCTTCATTTCCGAGGACTCCGAAAGTTTTTCGCCCTCTTTTAGGTCCCGTCCGTCTCCGTAGACTTCCCGGCTTGAAGCAAAAATCAGGCGCGAACCGCACTTTCTTACGGCCTCAAGAACATTGTGGGTTCCTAAAACATTCACCTGGAAAAAAACATCGGGATTTTTCAGCGACTCGTCCACGTTAACATGCGCGGCTAGATGAAAAACGACATCGTTTCCGCGGACGCTTTTTTCGACAAATTCCTTATCGGTAACGTTTCCCCAAAAAAAATTTACTTTATCGGCAACCGATGACAAGTTATTAAGCGCGGTTTTGGAATGAGTATTTAAAACGGAGACCTTGTGTCCGTTGGAAACCAAATATTCTGTCAGATGGCTTCCCTGAAATCCGCCTCCTCCGGTAATTAAAATTGAACTCACGTTAAAGAGATTTTATCACGCCGGCCCTTAAAGGCGCAATTCCGCGAAAAGCTTGGCCAGATCTCTCAAAACGCCGGGTCCGTGCTTTGCTACTCCAAAAAAACTTTTTCTCTTTTCTTTCTCAACGCAGACCACCGGAATTTCGGACATATTTAAACCGTCGTATTGAGAGCGCAGTAAAAATTCCGTATCCAACATTCCCCCTCCCGTCCAGCATTTGCGGACGATGGGCACAATACGCGCGGTACGGAAAAATTTAATTCCGTGAGTATCCGTGCCCTTGTATCCAAAAAACATGCGAAGAACCAAATTAAAAGAGCGCGTTATGATTCTTCTTTTAAGCGAACGTGTGTCTCTTGAGCCTTTCATTGTTTTTGAACAAACAACCACATCTTTATCTTCGTTCTCAAACAAATGAAGAGCTTTTTTAAGGGCTTCGATATCCCAAAAATCAATATTAAAAATTGCCGTATATTTTCCTTTGCTTTGTAAAATTCCCTCCTTCATGGCGCCTCCGTAGTCCGGTTTTTCCATGGAAATAACGCGAATTTTGGGATAACTGCGAACAAGTTCCGCGGCAATATCAGAAGTTTTGTCGGAGCTTCCATTTTCTACCAACAAAACTTCGTAGTCGCCTCCTTTTAAGGCCGCGTCAAGCGCGGGCAACAAAGCGCGAATTTCGCTTTCCAGAATTTCTTCTTCGTTATGAATTGGGATGACGACGGATAAATAAGTCATTAAAGCGCCGAAACAATTTTTTTAATAAGTTTGTCCAAACCATGATTTTGCACCACAATATCCCGAAGTTCAAGATTGGGTCGATTTTCACCAAGCAGTTTTTGCAATTTTTCTGCCAGAGCTTCCGGGGTCTTTTGATCTAAAAAATATCGCGGAGGCAGAATATTTTTAAACGCCTCGTTTGAAGTAATGACGGAAAGTCCGCAGGCCATCGCTTCAAGTACGGCCTTATCAAGGCTTCCTGTTTCGCTTAAATTTACAAAAATATCGCCTTCGTGATAAAAATCGGCTATCTGCGGATAAGAAATTGGGCCGACGAACGAGACGGTATTTTCCAAGCCTTTTTGCTTAACAAGCAACTTTAACTTTTCAAAGTAATTTTTGTCCGCTTTAGTAATCGGCCCCCCCGCTACTCTGGCCTCAAAATCTATTTTGGAATTTTGCAAAATTCCAAAACTCTCAATCAGCATTTCAAGATTTTTCACAGGCGCAATTCTCCCCGCAGTAATTATTCGGAGTTTATTTGAAAATTGAAAATTTAAAATTGAAAATTTGTTTATATCTATTCCGTGCCCCACGATTTCAACCTTTTTTGATGGCAGACGAAAACTTTCTTTTGATGCCGTAAAAATTTTATCGGCCAACTTTTCGGCAAGGCGCAATTTAAAATCTACGGATTTATGCACATACCAAAGCGCGATTTTTTTACCCAAAATTTTCCAATCCGCCCAACCTAAAATTACATATTCCGGATTCATATGCACGAATACGACATCGTAATTTTTGCGCTCGCGCCAGATGTGGCGATAAAAATTAAAAAGATATTTTAATTTTCTGGTTTTCCTGGGATCGAATCCCAGTGATCTACTACTGGGATTCGATCCCAGATTCAGATTTTCCTTACCAAGCGACAACACTTTAACATTTTCGGGCAAATTATATTCGCCTTTTTCAAGACAAATTACCGTTAATTTTTCGGTATATTTTGAAAACTCTTCTATCCAGCGCACAAAAAACCCCAAAATCGGGTCAGAGCTATCAACTTTTTGAGTGATAATTAAAAGTTTCGTCAAAAATAAATTTTAACTCAATAAAACAAAAATAGCCAGAACAAGGTTCTGGCTAAAATTCTTATCTACATCCGTCAAAAGTAAAACCTTTTTTACGGCTTTCTTGGAATGCCGTGAGACGGTTCTCCAGTATTGACTCAACCCCCAACAAGATTGCTGCACGGACAGCAACACCAATGATAGTATACAGCAAAACCGTTCGCCGTCCTCCAGTGCCTGAAACAGGGACGAAAGAAACTTTAATACCGTTTTCTTTTCCGCGACGACACCAAATCGGCTTTCCCTGAAACAGATACCATCCGGATGAGATCACGAAGATTTCTCCAACCCCGTTCAAAAGTTCACATGTCAGTCTGGCCTCAGAAAAAGTTCCCACTCCGTCTCGACTTATAGAAATCCGCTCCGCCGGAAACCCTTTATCCACCAGCCAAGCCTTCATCAATTTGGCTAGCGTGGTCTTTAACCCGCCAGATTTATAAGGCACGTCACCGGTCACAATTATTTGGTCACCCTTGTCAGACATTTTCAATGCCGCATGCAGACGAGTTATGGTTGTTTTACATAGTTTTGTAGGGCTTTCGAAGTGACACGCCACCACAACGATGTGTTTCAAGGCCCGTCCTCCTTTGCTGTTTTTGGGGTGAAAAGACTACTTTCCGTTCATTTACCCCTAAACATGTCTGCTCCTTAAATCCTAGGCAATTATAAAGCACGGGCCACAAAATGTCAAGCGCATTTTTGCCATGAATCAACCATACGCTCATAATATTCCTCCGCCGATGGCAGTTTTTGAACCTTTTTAGCCGCTTCTTCAACTAAATAGCGCCTCAATTCATCATTTTCCAAAAGGCGCGTAATTGCGCCAACTAGGGCGTTTTTGTCGCCTACCGGCACAACAAGGCCTGTTTTTCCGTCTTCAACCACCTCTCCCGCAAGGCCCACATCATCCATCACAACCGCCGCGCCATAGCGCATTGCCTCAACCGCGCTCATCCCCCATCCCTCGTACCAGCTAGTCAGCAAAAAAATGTCCGCGCCCTTGTAATACGGCGCCGTATCGTTTTGCCAGCCCTTAAATTTAACATTGGCTTGCAACTTATAACTTTTAGTTTTTAGCTCCAGTGCTTCGCGTTCCGGGCCATCGCCGACTATTATTAATCCGGCTTTCGGATGTTTTTTTAGAACTTCCGCCATCGCATCAATCGCGAGCCCAACATTTTTCTCGCTGGCCAAGCGCGAAACCATCAAAATCGTTTTATCAAATTCCGGAAATTTTTTCGGCTCAACATTTAAATCGGCCGACTCCGTCAAAATCGGCGAAACAGCAATCTCCGGACATGCAATGTCCGTACGGACATTGCATGTCCGTATCGCGGACTTTTTTATTCTTTCTGAAACAACGCGGACGCACGACGCGCGAGGAATTAGAAATTTAGCAAGCATGGCCCGTATTTTATTAAACACCGAGTGTCTAGTAAAATACGGGCTGAAAATATCGGCATGAATCTGCATCTGCCACATTGGACACGCCGTGTCCCCCCCGCCAACTTGGACACGGCGTGTCCAAGCGAGAAGCCAACAAACAAAAGCATGCTCAATATCCTGCGCCACAAGCAAATCATATTTTTCCCGTCCCAACATTCGCCATGCCTTAAAATATGCTTTTAAAAATCGCGCAAACTTTCCCGTCAGCGCATGCGCCTTAGTATTGCCCGCCAACTCAACCCCACTTGGACATCGGATGTCCAAGTGGGGGGTTAAGACCAAAATATCAAGTTTTTCAACTCGCTTGCCATACTCCTCCATCCTTTTGCCCGCCGAGGACTCTTTATCCAAAATCGTCGGGTCAGCCGAAAACATCAGGATTTTCATGTTTATATAACCTATACAACCTCTTTAAGATAACACGGCTCGCAATAAACTATGCGCGGGTCGTCGAGCGGATAAACCGTCTCAAATTCAATGCCGCATTTAGGGCAAATTCTTTCGTGGATATCAAATTTAATAGTGCCCGCTTTCTTCCGCATATTCTCTATGCGTGTTGTCGGATTTTCGGCTGGCAAAGGTATATTATATTTTCGATAAAAATCCACCTCGGTTTTAATAAACCGAAACTTTCGGTTATTTTTCTTATCAAAAATAATTTTATTTAAAATATTATCCGAAACATTTTTAATGTCCGCCGGCAGTGTTTCGACTTCAACGGTCTCATCTGCCACCTCGTCTTTTGATTCCGGAATTTCTTCAATTGCGTATCCGTATTGTTTCGCGGTTTCAATATTATCATACCCAACATAAGACATGGCAATTGATAGATTATAAGGAATGGGAGCAATGTATGACGGAAAAAATTCTCCGTATTCGCCATCTGCAAGCATTTTTGCTTTTATTTTATCAATCAATTTCCAGTATTCTTCTTCCGAATATTGCTCATTAAAAATGCAAAACTTCTTGTTTTTTAAAGAAACGCAGCCAAAACAATTTTCGCATTTACTACAATCAAAACAATATTCCAGGTCCCGACTTTCTTCTGCCCAAAGACAAAATTTTACGCCGTAAGAATTAACGGCTTGAGATTCATAACTTGCCTCAATATTTGTTCCACCTGCCATATGGTAAGAATCCCTAATTTTAAAACCCCCGAGACAATAGGCGGAATTTTCGCTATCCCTCACGATAGAAGATTCAAAACAATTTCGTGAATTGGTAACGTAGTCCCCCGTGCTGTTTATTGCCTTCTCATTGTGATCCGGCTTATGGACTGCTTGTTTCTTTAATTCCTCAAATTCCTTTTTGTATTTTTCCGCAACCTCACGATTGCCGAGATTAATTTCTTTTATTTTCGCTTCGTATTCTTCCTTGCCCAACGGCTTATTTAAAAAATGATATTTTTTATTCCTCAAATTGACGCACATAAAACAATATTCGCAACTCCGACAGTCGTAAAGAAAATAGGAGTTTTGGCAGTTTCGCGAGTGTTCACACCAAAAACAGTTGTAAAGATGAAACGAAATAAAATCAGCGTAGCTAGTGTCGCTGTTTTCGAGACCAAAACCATCAATTGAATTTTTAGTATAAGCATACACGCCGTAAAGACAATCTTCGGATTCAACTGACTCAAAAACAAAGTAGCAATTCTTCAGCTTTAGGGAATTATGGGTGTAATCGCTGTTGACGCTTGCCGGATCAACATATAAATCCGGGCGCGGAATATCAAGAGTAAGTGTGTGAAATTGTTTAAAAAAGGACTCGTTCTCGTCATACGTTTTGCCGTAATCTAGCGGGTCCCAGGCGTCAGAAAACCAAATTTTATGCTCCCAGATTTTGTAAGGCGTATTCGGTGGAGCCGCGGCGATTACTGTTTTGCCGGAATAGGCGGACTTTACCTTAAACAGATTAAATGAATTAAAAAAGGCAAGTTTAAGTCTGTGCCGCTCGTTTGGCGATAAGGTCGGCAGCGGCACGCGCATGCGTTTGTAAAACTCAACGTCCTCTGGGCGGATATAAAATTTTTCGCCCGAAAAACGGCAAATCCGCCATTGGCCCCCTTTTTCATCCAATTTCAAACCGGCAAAATATTCATCCAGCGCCTTATCAAATTTTGGCGTTTTAGAAATCATTCAAGTGTTCCCTGATAGCATTCTTTGCACAAAATGTACGGCACTTCGTCTTGAGGATATGAGGTTTCAAAATCAGCGCCGCATTTGGAACATTCTCGTTTGAAAATACGCAGGTTTTTGACCCATATGGCGAATTTCTCGTTTATACGGCAAAACGGGCATTCACGGGGCAGGGGCAGATTCATTTCGCGCAAAAACTTAAATTCCATCGGGATTATTTTATATCCGCGAGCGCATTTTTGACATTCAATTATATCCTGCAAAATATTATCCGGCGCGTCTTTAATATGGTCCGGCAATTCAGCAGATTTTTTGGTCGTCTGGTATTCTTTTTTATCCTCCTCCCGCCACCAATAACCTTGCTTCTCTGCTTCTTCTTTGGAAAGCGGAAAAAAATTACTGACGATTGTTTCGTTATAAGCGTAAGGATTCACTTCATTTGGAAAAAACTCGCCGTATTTATAAACCCGGCCGTTTTTGTCAACGTACGGCATCTCGTCCATATGCTTTATGATGCGCGCGCGCAGTTCTTCAAATTCCTCTTTCTCATATCGTTTGTTCAAAATGGCATAGTCGCCCTTTTTCACAGCCACGCAGCCAAAGTGGTTTGAACCGCCGGTTGAAAGCTTGCAGTATTCGGCGCTATGCAAGTTAATCCCGGCTTCCTGACAAAAACGCATATTTGAAGCATTCTCTCCGACCACGTTGCATTCATAAGCCAATGTCAGATTATTCCCCCAGAAAGAAACGTCGTAGCAGTCTTTAATCGGCGGATCACAAAGCATGGAAATAAATTTGCAATCCTCGGCAAAACCGACTTCATAACATTCTTTACAATTTTTTGACTGGAAAACATAGTTGCCGGTGGAGTTCACGGAAAAATCATCATAACGCGGTTTGGGCGGATATTTTTTCCAGTGCTCTTCGGCCAGTTTCTTGACTTCCTGATAGGTTTTATATGAACCAAGGTTGTATTTGGCGATTTCTTTGAAATAATCCTCTTTTGAATACGGCTTGTTAAAAATATGATATTTTTTGTTTCGTAGGTTAACCGAAGCGAAACAATTTTGACAGCCACTTACCGAACTGCAAAATGCGCAGTCAAAAGATTCTTGAGTCTGGTTTCTCGTGCCTATACAGCGACTGGTTTTAAAAGAATTCACGCAATCGTATAGAAGCTCGCAGGTGTGCATCAAAGAACTGTCTAAAGTAGATTTGCTGTGCAGAAGATAAAGCCCATATGCGCAATCTTCGTTAAAATCGGCGTTAAAAACAAGATAGCAATTCTTAAGGTGGTCGGTGTGATTTGTGTAAGGCGACGTGGCCAGAGATTCTTTGCCTATGGAAAGACCGAGGAGCGGTGCCTCCCGCCATAATTCTTTAATCTGTTCAAAAAACGGGCGCGAAAAGTCATAATCCCTGCCGTATTCATACGCGTCCCATTTATCCGACCACCAGCAGTCTGGGCAATAGACTTTCACCGGCGCTTCGGGCGCGTACATTGAAACGGAATCTTTTCCACAAAGGTCGCATTTTCTTTTGTAAAGATTCATCAGGTTCTGGAAAGAAATCCTCCTCTGAAACCGGCACTTGGGGCACCAAGTTGGCGCAGGGACTTTTATTTTTTCGTAAAACTCAAAATCTTCGGGTTCAATTACGAAGTTTTGCTTGCAGTTTTGGCATTGTTTAATTTCTTTTTGCATTTTAATCTATTCTCAAATTCTCAAGAATATTAGAATGAACTAAATAACCTCTTTTTGATAACAATCCTTACATAAAATATACGGGGTTTCGTCTTCGGAATACGAGGTCTCAAAAATTGTTGCGCACTTAGAACATACGCGTTTTAAAATACGGAGACTTTTAATGTGAAAAGAGAATTTCTCGTTAATACGGCAGATTGGGCATTCTCTAGGCAAAGGCAAATTCATTTCACGCAAAAATTTCAGCTCCATGTGTATAATCTTATATCCTCTCCCACATTTTGAGCATTCCAAAATTTCGTTGAGAACGCTGTCTGGCGCCTCTTTGGTGTGGTCGGGTAGATCAATCGCTTTTTTCGTTGTTTGGTATTCTCTTCTGTTTTCTCCGTGCCACTGGTAACCCTGTTCTTCAGCTTCTTTTTTCGTAAGAGGAAAGGCGTTTTGGGCAATTGTTTCGTTATAACCAAAAACGGATAGTTCTGGCGGAAAAAATTCTCCGTATCTATATACCCTCCCCTTTTTATCCACATACGGCGCATTGTTCATGTGTTTAACTATCTTCTCGCGAAGTTCTGCAAATTCTTTTTCGGAATAACGTTTGTTTAAAATAATATGGTCCCCGCCCTTTACTGAAACGCAGCCGAAATGGTTTGAGCCTTTTAACAAGGAATGGTGAGAATACTCCGCATTTTGTATTCCCATACCCGCACCCTGACAGAACCGAATACCTGAAGTGTGATTACCAGATATCACCGATTCGTAAGACAAGGAGAAATTGTCTCCCCAACTAGCCGAAATATCGTAACAATCTTTAACCGGCCCATCTGATACCAAAAACATGTATTTGGAGTCTTCCGTACCCACTACCTCAAAACACTCTTTACAATTTTTTGAATAAAAAATAAAATCGCCTGTGGAGTTTACGGAAAAATTGTCATAACGCGGTTTGGGCGGAAATTTCTTCCAATGCTCTTCAGCCAGTTTTTTCACTTCCTGATAAGTTTTATATGAGCCGAGGTCGTATTTGGCGATTTCCTTGAAATAATCCTCTTTTGAGTACGGCTTGTTGAAAATATAGTATTTTTTGTTATGTAAATTTGCCGAGGCGAAGCAATTTTGCGAATTTATAACGTCTCGGCAGAAAAAACATTCTCTAGATTCTATGGCCTGCCTTTTTGAACCAACGCATTTACTGCACTTATGGGAATGCATGCAGTCGTACAAAAGCTCGTTTGTGTGCATAAAAGCGCAGTCCATGACCGATTCGTTGTGCCACAAAACGGCGCCGTACGCAGAATCCTTATTTAAATAAGCATGAAAAAGAAGATAACAATTCTTTAAATGCCCCGCATTATTGTTATATGGCGAATCCTTTACAACGTCTGGATCAATGGCGAGCCCCAAAAGCGGAGCTTCATGCAAAAGTTCTTTAAATTGCTCAAAAAACGGACGCGAAAAATCGTAATCCCGTCCGTATTCGTATGCATCCCATTTGTCCGACCACCAGCAATCAGGACAATAAACCCTGAATGGTTTGTCGGACGAAATATTCGTAACCATGTCTTTGCCACATAAATCGCATCTTCTTTTATGAAGATTTATTAAATTCCAAAAAGAGAGCCGCCGCTGAAACCGGCACTTGGGGCACCAAGTTGGCGCAGGGACTTTTATTTTTTCGTAAAACTCAAAATCTTCGGGTTCAATTACGAAGTTTTGCTTGCAGTTTTGACAAACCATTGTTTCTTTATCTGTCATTTTTATCTAATTTCTCTAAAATAGATGTCTTAAACTTTTGTGGGAAATGGGGTTTTAATGTTATTAAGCGAACTTCGGGAACATTTCCGTTTTTGATGTTGTTTTTCAGATCATTTTTTAATTCATTTTGGTCGTAACCCAAACAAATTACGTCTGGTTTGTGTTTTTTAACGATTGAGTATGTCCCGAGCGTGTCGTCGCCGATGACAGCGTTTGTGACTCCGCTTATTTGTGCGACGTCTCCGCGCCGTTTTTCTGAATCGTGCAATGGTTTTTTATTTTTAAGCATTTGCACAATCCTGTCGTTCGCGACCGCAACAATCAGTTCGTCACCGTGACGCTTGGCCTGTTTCAGAAAAGAAAGATGTCCGTGGTGCAATCGGTCAAATGTCCCGAAAACCATCACTCGTTTTTTATTAATCGGTTTTGGCATTAACTTCATTTAAAACTTTTAACGTTTCCTCAATCATATTTTGGCCCGAAAAGCGCGCAGAATCTATTTTGGAATTTTGCAAAATATTGGAATACAAGTTCTGGTCTTCAAGAAATTCAAAAATTGCGCCAATCCACGCTTCTTTTTCATTATAACCCGCGACCAGACAATTTTGACGGTCTTTAAGAATCTCCCGGTTGCCTCCCGAGTGCGTACTGATAACCGGCACGCCCACGGCCATCGCTTCCAAAATCTGATGCGAAAAGCCCTCATAGCCGGTGTTAAGCAGAAAAATATCCGCAGCTTTGAGATATTTTAGAACCCACTCGTGAGGTAAGCTGCCTAAAAATTTCACGTTAGCGTTTAGCGTAGAGCGTTTAGCGTTTAGTTTTTCTAGTTCTGGGCCGGAGCCGATTATTAATAACTGCGCGTCCGGATATTTTTTTGAAATTTCGGGCATAAGCTCAATAAGCATCTCAAAACCCTTCCACGGCACAAGACGACCGATACTTACTAAAATTTTCCCGCCCAAATCTAATTCCCGCTTTAACCCTTCTTTGCTTTCAGAAATTTCAGAAACACTAACCGAGTTATAAATCACATGAATTTTTTCCGGCCCTACCCCCCATTTTTCAACAACTGATTTTAGGTATTGGCTTGGCGTTATAACCGCATGGGCACGATTCGCAACAAATTTTTCAACAAAACGCAAAAATTCAATACGCCAGCCGTATGGCGTATTAAGAAATTCATCCAACAGCTCCTTAACACCAAAACGATTAACCCCCTGCTCCCACGCGTAGTCGCCAACCACTTTCAAAACAAAAGGCTTTCGTAAAATTAAAGACGCGACGCAGGGGGCCAGCCCAAAAACAGGGTCCTGAGCGTAAAGCAAGTCAGCGTCAAGCGCCCGCTTAAAAATTTTAAGAAAATAAAATAAATAGCGAAAAATTTTGGGTGCTCCGGGGCTTATAAAGCCGTAAGACAAAATATCAACATCAACTCCGCGCTTAGGCAATTCGTCCGCAAGTATTTTGCTGTACGTCGCCGGCCCTCCTATGTCGGGCGGAAAAATCGGAGTTGCGATTAAAATTTTCATGGCCTTAATAAACGAAAGAAAATCGCCGACATTTTTTGGGTAATTTTATCCCAAGAATAATTTTCGCGCGCGAGTTTTCGGCCTTCGGCAGAAATATTTTTACGAAAGCCTTCATCATGAATTAAACGCTTTATTTTCGCGGCCAAGTCGCACGGATTGTCAATCTCGCAAAATAACCCCGTTTCGTTATGTTTCAAAAAATCCGGAATTCCGCCGACATTCGTGCCGATAACCGGCAGACCAGCGCCCATTGCCTCCAAAAAAGCGGACCCGAGCCCTTCTGAACGCGAAGGACGCGCAAAAACATGGGCCAAGGCATAATACTTGGAAAGGGCATCGTGCGTCATGTCGCCCATAAAATGGATGCGCGCGATAATTTTAAGTTCTTCGGCAAGATTTTTTAATTTACTTTCGTCAGGACCAGTACCGGCAATAAAAAGATGCGCGTCGGAAATTTCGTTCATCGCTTTAATCAGAACATCAACTGCATTTTTATAAACCAAACGCGAAGCCGTTATAACCACTTTTTGCTTGTCAGTTATACCGTGCCTGATTTTTAACTCGCGCAATTCCTCCGACGAAACGTTTTTATTAAAAATGTTAAGGTCAACTCCGTTTGGGACAACTTCCGTCTCGTTAAAACTTGCGCCATGTTTTACCGCAAGCCGTTTCAAGTAAAAACTTATTGTTTGCACCTTGTCGGCCGTTTTTACCAACCGAGCCAGCCAAAAACCCATAAGACCTAGACGGCCTTTTTCCAAATACTCCTGCGAGTCGCCTTCCTGCAAAGTTAGCAAAAATTTGGCCTCCGGACTTCTCTTTTTTAAAAAATATGCGGCAATTGAGCCGTAAGAGGCCATCATGCCCCATAATATCAGCCGATAGCTATTAGCTGTTGGTTTATAGTTATGGATAAGACGGCGAGCTTTGAGATAGCCGAGGACGGGTAATAAATATTTATCAAGAGGCAGGCCGAAACCAATGCGATGGATTTCAACCGCGCCAATGCGTTCAAATCGCGAAAGCGAACGGCTGAATCTTGCCGTAAACAAAACGAAGTCGAAATTTTCCGCGAGATTGTCGGTTATATATTTTATCGCCAGCTCCGCCCCGCCGGTTAAAGGCAAGTAGGCCGTAGAAAAAATTAAAATTATTGGCTTGTTTATTTTCGGTTGAAGTTCGGACATTTTCAGCTTATTATGTAATAAAATTCGCTTTTTCGCAACCATGGAAAAAAATAAAAAAATTTTATATTTAATTACAAAATCCGTCTGGGGAGGAGCCGGGAAATACGTTTATGATCTTGCTCTTGAGGCAAAAAGGGACGGTTTTGATGTAGCGGTTGCCGCCGGAGGACAAGGAGCACTTGCACAAAAATTACAGGAAAAAAACATCCGTTATTTTGACGTGGCAAGGCTCCAAAGAGATGTCGCAATTTTAAAACCGTTTGTTTCGGGTCTGGTTTTACTAAAAATCCTTTTTAAATTCAAACCGGATATAGTTCACGCAAATAGCCCCCAAGCCGCCGGCATAGGCGGGATCGCCTTGTTTATATATCGCCTATTTACTTGGACACGCCGTGTCCAAGCAGTTTACACGATTCACGGCTGGTCATATCACGAAACGCGCCCTGAATGGCAGAATTTTTTAATACGATTATTTTCAAAATCAACTTGTTTGTTCTACCAAAAAATAATCTGTGTTTCCGAATACGACAGGCAATCCGCCTTAAAATTTAAAATCGCGCCTGCCAGAAAACTTATAACCATACATAATGGCATTGACCCACAAAACTTAAATTTCCTGTCCCGCGAAGAAGCTCTTCAAAAACTCCCGGGATCGAATCCCAGGGAACTCCGGGGATTCGATCCCGGGAAACCTGTTATTGGTTCGGTTGGAGAATTCACAAAAAACAAAGGGCATAAATATTTAATCGAGGCGCTCGGCATACTTAAAAAATCCGGTGAAGGGTTTCGGGGTTTCATTGTTGGCTGGGGAGAAGAGGAGAAGAATCTGGAATCTAGAATTAAGAATCTGGAATTAAAAAACGAAGTCCGTTTAATAACCGGACTCTCGCCGGCCGCGCCACACCTTAAGGCTTTTGATATTTTTATTTTGCCGTCAGTTAAAGAAGGCCTGCCTTATACACTGCTTGAAGCGGGGCTGGCCGAGCTTCCAATTGTCGCGACAAACGTCGGAGGAAATCCCGAAATAATTGAGAACGAAAAAACGGGTCTTTTGGTGAATACGGCAAATGCCGACGAGTTGGCAGGAGCAATATTAAAATTTATGGGTGATGAAAATTTAAGGAAAAAACTTGGACAGAATCTTCGTGGAAAAATTCTGCTGGATTTTTCGGCTGATAAAATGCTAGAAAGAACTTTTTTTCTTTACGACAAAATACCCAACGGCAGATAAAATTCCGAGAATTAAAGCGCCCGCAAACCACATCCAAGCGCTGTTCCAAAAGTTTTTCTCCGCCAGATCTCCGGCTGCCGTCACAGCCGCCAGCTGACTTTCCGGCGCTCTTTCTTCCTTTTCTCCTGCTTTTTGAACACCCGGAGTGGTTAGAGCCGGGCTCTGGCCGGCGGGTTTGCTAATCCGCGCCACAAATCTGCCGTTTGACGGACTTTCAATACCGATCCTTGCGTCGCCATTTACATTATGAAAACTCTCATCCGCCCTTAACGCTCCGGCATAGCTAAGCTCATTAGCAACTTCTCCTCGCGGATACAAAAGAAAGACGCCGCCGGACGAAAAAAATTTAATACCGGAAATATCCCGAGTAATCACCAGGGGCGTTTTCGCGTCTATAAAAGTGTTCTTTGGAAAATAAAAAGCCTCGCGTCCGTTGGAAACAGCCCAGTGAGAAATGTCTATTTTAAAATCCGAACCATTTACTATCTCAACCCATCCGTCATCATTCGGCTTAACTTCTGAAATTTTAACTTCGTTTGGAATGACACTGACTGTTATCGAATCGCCGAACGACACTCCCGAAACGGAGGAATTAAGAAAAATAATATATTTTCCCAGGTAATTATAGGCATGACTGGCAAATCGCCCGCGCGCGTAAGCGCCGTCTCCAAAAGACCACAGGAAGTCGTCTGACGCGACAGGTTTTCCCGAAGAATCAAGAACGGCTGCCTCCAAATTTACTTCGGCGCCCACAATTGTAATCCTGTCATCGCCGAGGATTTTGGCGCCGAATTCGGCTTTTATCGCGCTTGCTGTGGGGGTGATCGTTCCCGAATCATCCGACGATGACTGGCTTTGGGACTCTGCCGAAGGGGACGGAGCGTCTCCAATAGAAATTCCCTGCTCGGCCGTAAAGTCAACACCCCACTCCTCAACCGGCCAGCTGGGGCAAGAGCGCGGCTCTTCGGCAGGTTTCAGAGCAACGCGCGCGGTCATGGTATGCGCACCCTCTGTTGGATCAAGATAATAAAAACTGCGCGAGGTCCAGTTGCTATTGATGGTTAAAACATTTACGAGGTTCCAGTTGTCGGAACTCGAAGAAAACTCCCCCGATGGCGAGGACGAAACAAGTTGGAGACAAGACGTTTGGCCCGCGGAAACCGGGTCGCCCGTCGTATTTCTAAATTGAACAGTAATCTTTTCGGACACCACATTCGGCTCAATCGTCTGCTGTTCGGTCGTAAAAACAAATTGCGAGGTCGCAGCCAAAGCAAAACCGGCCCAAAAAACCAAAAACAAACTCAAAACAAAAATCTGATATTTCATATTGACTGTGCTCGTCAGAAATAATATAATGCAAAGAGAGCTTTCTTACAAGGAGACATAAAGTGACCAATCCGTTCAAGAATATTCCCAAAAAAGAACCCGGAACACACCCTGAATGCCGAGAGAGCGAAACTTTTATCGGAAATTACACAGTCGAGCAGTTCAAAAAACTGGGGTATCTGACGAAACGCGCGGGAAGTATGGCGCTTGACCCCAGAGGCAATCCGAGTGACAACCCAAACCTATCCCCGGTCTTTATTTCCACGGAGGAATTCCGCCAAAAAAAGTGGATGTACAAGAACACGGATTAATTGAATTTAATTTTGTCTCCGGGTTTTAAAACTCGGCTTTTGGCTCCGACCGCAGTGTCGGAGTTTTTTTCTTCTATTTCATTTTTTTCCGGCGGTTTTTCATCCGCTTTCATTGTTTCCTTAAGAGCCTCGCGAAGCTCGTCTAACTGCGATTTTTTATCTTTTTTCATTTCATGCCACGCCTTGGCTTTTAATTCGTCAAGCAACAAAGTTTTTCCCGGCGCTGACTTTCTCACCACCGGTTCGCCTCCTTCTAGCGGAGCTGGACGCGGAACAAATTGCCGCTCCGGCGCCTGGCGCAAAGGACGCTCAACGCGCTCCGGACGAGCTGAAAATTCGGGGCGCAGCTTAGAGCCTCCGCTCATAGGCCTGCCTGCGTTTGCGGGCGCACCAAAACGGGGTGTTCTGGAACCTCCTGAAGAAAACTCAATGCCTAAAAGTTCAAGACCTCCGCCAAACTCCTCCCTATTGCCGCCGGTTGACGGAAGCGACCTTAGTGGACGCAGTTCTCCCGCCTCAATTTTTTTCAAACAATCGGAGCAGTAAACCGGCCTTCTGCCATCCGGCTTAAAGGGCAAAGACGCCGTTTTCTGGCAAATCCAGCAGGGCGTTTCAAATTTTTCTCCTTTTGAAAAGGCTGTTCCGGCGCCCGCCGGCACTTCCACTTCGGCCTCTTCCGTCCCCGGCAAAGAGCTGGCCCATTTTTTAATATCGGCTTCAACATCCGAAGCGGACCTTGCGTATTGTTTACGCGACACATCGATTATTTCCGCGGGGGGCGCCATCTCGGCGGTAATCGCCAAAGGAGGCAGGGTTGCCGCTGAAAAAGGCCGGCTTGCCACGCCGTTTACCATCAGCTTCAAATAAATCGCGTAGTTGGGCAGATCAACTAAATCCTGGATCTCAAATTCGGGCGTTACTTCTTTTTCCAGAAACTCGGCGTCGGTCGCGCCCACTCGGAAAAAAATCATAGTACCCACGTTTCCGAAAACAGCGTCGCGAACTCTGGTGGAAGTTTCGGTCACAAGCTGTCCCACATACTGGTGAGCGAGAATCAAATTAAGGCGGTACTTTCTGGCTTCGGAAAGGATTGAAGCGAAAGCCTCGGTGGTAAAATTCTGAAACTCGTCAACGTAAAGATAAAAATCTTTCCGTTCCTCTTCGGGAATCCTGACCCGCTCCATGGCCGCCAACTGAACTTTGGTAATGAGCATCGCGCCCAGAAGCATTGAGTTTTCTTCTCCTATTCTTCCTTTTGAAATATTGGCCAGAAGAATTTTGCCGCGGTTCATCAAATCAAAAACTTCAAAGCTTGATTTTGGCTGTCCGACAATATTTCGGATGAGTGAGGTCGAAAGAAATTGCCCGACTTTGTTTTGAATAGGCACTATCGCCTCATTCCTGAATCTCGGCTCCCAGACCTCGTATTCGTTGAGCCAAAAGGCGCGCACAACCGGGTCGGTGACGTTGGCGATAATTTTTTGGCGATAATCCCTGTCGGTTAGAATTCTTTGAATCCCGAGGAGCGTCGTCCCCGGAGTTTCAACCAGAGCCAAAATGCAGTTTTGTAAGATATATTCCATTCTGGCCGACCACACATTCGCCCAGATTTTGGTAAAAATTCCGATTAGGCCCTGTGCCACCAAGTGTTTGTATTTTTTGTCCGGAACTTCCAAAACATTAAAACCCAAAGGAAAGTCGGTATCGGCGGGATTGAAATAAATCACGTCTCCCGTGCGCTCTTTCGGAATTTTGGTCAAAAGGTCTTCAACCGTCTCACCATGCGGATCAACGAAGCAGAGCCCGCGCCCGGAGTTTATGTCTTGGATAGCCAAATTTTTAATAAGCACCGATTTTCCGGTGCCAGTTTTTCCGACAACATACATATGCTGACGCCTATCGGACACAGAAATGCCGAATATCTTGTTTTCGCCTCTGAAATTCGTCTTTGCGAAATATGCCGTATCCTTTGCCATCAACTCTATTATCTCAAATTTATTACAAAAAAAGAACCCGCCTTCTTCGGAAGGCGGGAGTAGTGCGTGGATCAGATCAGGGACGAGCTATATAGAAGTCGCCGGGAGGTTAGAGGCGCAAGGTAAAGCGCTCCTCGTCAACGACCTGCGGTAATCGCCCCGCCCCCGATCCGATCCGATCCGAAATGAAAAAGAACAAATGATTGCAGGGGGCGGGCAATTCGGGGACCTCCCTAACTATCCCTTTAACCCCGTATCCTTTTGTCATTATAGCAAATCCACAGCGTTTGTCAAGCCCTTCGTAATGGTTCAATACCTTATAACCAACAAAAAGACTAAAAATGGCTTAAAATAAGGGTTTTTTGGTTAATTAAAAAAAATAAAATTATTAAAATTAAAGTAAAAAGATAACAAAACATTGCGATAGCAGCAAGTCGTAATCTTTTTACTATTTTATTTATTTTACTAATAAAGTCCAAACTTTTCTTTTAATTCCGCTTCGTTAGTAATATATTTTGCCTTGATATAACGCACATATTTGCCGACTTCGAAAAACTCGGCCACAAAGTCAATTTCGTTCTCGCATTCGTAAGGAGAAACAAAAACGCTTCTTTGAAACTCCAACATGCCCAATTCTTTAACTTTTTTACGAAATGCTTCGCGCGCCGGTTTCTTTTTTTCAGGAATATCGTAAGTCACAATATGCCAATCCCCCTTCCACACTTTCGGTTTTTTCATTTTCATACTTTCAAATTCATATTGCAAAATCCTCTTTTTTCCGTCTTCGGTAAGAATAATAGTGGTTGTTCCGTCGTCATTATCCCTGAAATCAACCAATCTATCGTCATAAAATTCTCGGATTTTGGACCAAAGATAACTTTTATTAATTTCTCTCCAGTCATGCGCGCAAGCTCTTAAAATTTTGAAATATCCGCTCGGCGAACCAGAAAAACCAAGCGCAACACCGGTTGCCAGCAAAAGCAAAATTCTTTGTTTTAAAAACGCATTTTTGTTCATAAATTCATTAATTCATTTTAACGGCAAAAGATAACAAAATCAAGCGATAGCAGTGTTTTGTTATCTTTTTTAAATATTGGCATGTTTTGGTTTAGCTTAGTATGTTTTCAAACAATCGGCTCGGGGGGTGAGTCGGAGGCAGAGGGTTCTTTGGGTGCAAACTCCTCAACTGCCTCCGGGAGAACTGCGCCATCCGCAACACCGAGTGTTTTCCTGGACGCCGGAGTCAATCCCAAAAGTTCGTTTTCTTGTTCGGTTATTTTTCTTTTAACCTCTTCCACGGGGGCGGCGAAATTTTTACGGCTATATTCAATTATTTCGTCTCTAAACGATTCGTGCGCCGGCGGCAGCACTTTCAACGTTTCCGCCGAAAACGGATCGGCGGTGTCTCCGTCAATGGTCATTTTGATGTAAAACTGCTGCATGCCGAGATTAACCATATCTTTGGCTTTAAATACCGGCGTCATTTCGTTTTCTAGTTTCGCGGCATCGTCCCCGCCAACCCTGAAAACAACAATCGTCCCGACATTGCCTAAAACCGATTCCCTGACATGCGAAATCAACTGGCCCATAAACTGGTGCGCCACCGTAAGATTGATCCCGTATTTTCGGGCTTCGGAAAAAATATTTACGAAAGTCGTCGTGACCAAATTATGAAACTCATCAACATAGAGATAAAAATCTTTTCGCCCCTCTTCGGGCATCGCGGCCCTTGCCATCCCGGCTTGTTTGATCTTGGTGATGAACATGGAGCCGAAAAAACTGGAGTTCTCCTCGCCCATCTTTCCTTTTGAAAGGTTTATCAAAATAATCTTTTTTTCGTTCATTATTTTTTCAAGGTCAATCTTGTTTTCCTGCTGGCCGAAAATGTAGCGCAAGTAGGGGTTGGCTAAAAATTGCCCCAGCTTATTTACAAGCGGAATTATTGCATCCGTATCAAATTTTTCCGACCAATCGGCAAACTCAATCGCCCAGAAACGTTTTACCATCTCGTCTTCAATATATTCAACGACTTTCTGGCGATATTTGCGATCCACGAGCATTGAAATCATCCCTCGCATCGTGGCCATGGGAAAATCCAAAAGAGCCAAAACCGTAAATCGAAAAACATGTTCAAGCCGAGGTGTCCAGTTCGCGCCAAACTGCTTCTCCATCACCTCAATTAAACCCTGCGCCACCTGATGCTTGAGATCCGGGTTTACGTTTTGCAAAGGGTTGAAAGAAATTGGCCATTCAATGTCAGACGGATCCACCACGACGGTGTCTTCAATCCGTTCTTTCGGTATAAACCTCAAAACCTCTTCAATCACGTCTCCGTGCGGATCCATCAGGCAAATCCCATGGCCGTATTGAATGTCCTGGCGAAGCATCAGCTCCAGAAGTTTTGATTTGCCCACCCCCGACTTGCCCACAATATACATGTGGCGCCTGCGATCCTTTCGTTTTATGCCGAAAATAAATTTTTTCTCTTCGAGACCCGCGACATAATTTGTGCGCCCGAAAAAAACAACTTCTTTGGGATCAAAGTGTTTATAAATAGGCAGTTCCGGCGGAGGCGGAGCGTATTTTATTATTTGTATTTTTCCTTCTCTGGCCATTTAGATTGTTCGCAGCTCTTCTAAAGCTTTCCTGTAAGCACTGAGACTTTTCATCGTTTCTTCGTAGCTTGGGCGAAAACTCGACTCATGCGCTATGCGATTTCTCAACTTATGCGCTTCCCAGATATCATTGATGCTCGGAAGCTCTCCGGGAGCGGACGTACGCAGGCGCTCGGCCAAATTCTTGCCCAAAAAACCGAGCCGGCCCATTGTTTCTTCAAGAAGAATATCGGCTTCAATCACGGCCATTGAATAGCCAGGAGAACCGGCGGTTTTGGCTTTTTTAACTATATCATCCCACCGGCGCCTTGTTCTCAATCTGGTTTCTTCTTCAAAATTGTTTTGCTTTTGTGGCGCTTTATAAGCCCGACGGCCTTCCAAAACATATAATTTTTTTCTTAACGGGAATGTCTGAATAAAAGTCCAGACGGATGCCGCCAAAAAAATTGGGCCTAAAAATATCAGGGTAATTCTGATTCTTGAATAAAGCCTTATCCAAAAACCTGCGTCCAGCAAAAACCAAAAAGGCCCAAGAGCCTCTCTAAGCGCGCTTAAATCCGGAAAGTTCATATATTAATGATAATAAATTACCTACGCTTTATCCAACCTCGCGGTTATAACACTCTTCGCAGTATAAGATATCCGGCTTTTCGGGCGAAAACGGGCTTACAACATCTTTTTCGCATAAAGCGCATTTTCGGCTATAAAATTTCGGCGGATTGATTTGCGACAATCTATCTAAATGCCTGCATTCATGGCATTTTCTGGGCAAAGGAAAACCCCGCTTACGCAAAAAGGCGACTTCTTGCAAAACAA
>MHMQ01000009.1:9862-21044 GCA_001819395.1 Candidatus Niyogibacteria bacterium RIFCSPLOWO2_01_FULL_45_48 | reverse complement strand
TGGTGATTCAGGGCTCTTCGGGCGTGATAGACGAGCTTGCCCAAAAAAACGAAACACTGAAATTGAAAGCCGAAGAATTTAAAGATACGTCTAATTTGTTGGGGGTGAAAGAAACGCGAACTATCGCCGAAAAAACATCGGATATTTTGAGCCGTTTGGTTTTACGTTTTGGAGAAGTGGTTGAGCTTGAACGCGAGCTTTTAGGAATGGCCAAGGATTATTATGAGGGCTTAAGCGTAAACGAAAAAACGGAGCCGCCCTCGTTTATTCAGATCAACGCGAAAATAGCGGTTGCCTCAAACGAACTTTCATCTTTGATTGGCGATTTTGCCGTCTCTTCAAACGACTTAAATGTGATCCTTAACGGACAACCGGCTGTAACAAAAGACGAACTGAAAATTGAAGATGTTGCTCTCGGTCAGGGCGAGGAAGCTAAAAATGGCGATACGCTTGTTGTTCATTATGTCGGAACGCTTCAAAACGGAACAAAATTTGACAGCTCCGTTGACCGTGGTCAGCCCTTCACTTTTGTGCTTGGTTCCGGGAATGTGATTAAGGGCTGGGAGCAGGGTATGCTCGGTATGAAAATAGGCGGGCACAGGCGTTTGACCATTCCGCCCGATTTTGGCTACGGCGCTCGCGGCCAAGGAGCGATTCCGCCAAATTCAACTCTCATTTTTGAAATAGACCTTTTGGATATAAAATAGAGCGATTTGACAGCGCTATTAGAGAATATTAAACTGCCTACATAATACGAAAGTAGTCGAAGCGTATTTTAAAAAAAACAAAAAACAAAAGTGCAAGATTCAAATTTTGGAGGAAATCAGGGAAACGACGGAGGTGGAAGTTTTACCAAACCCCCCATGATTGAGGGCAACTGGAAGTGCTCGGATTGCCAGGCGGAAATAACCAAACTGCCGTTTGAGCCCAAAGAAGGGCGTCCTGTGTATTGTTTGGATTGCTACCGCAAAAATCATCCAAGAAAAGATTTTCGAAGATAAAACAGACTTAAACCCGCCCTTTCGGCGGGTTTTGGTTATCCACAGGAAAAAGACCAAAAAATAATATATGATTAATTGATGGAAAATCAGTCAAAATGGCTTTATGTTTTTGTTTTAATAGTTATCGTGGCTTTGGTCGCAGGATATTTTTATTTTAAAGGCGGTCAAAAAAAAGAACAGTTTCCGTTGCCAGAAAAAGCGTCTGAACCTGCCGTATCAGGGACGCTTCCATCCATCAATACCCAAGCG
Source organism: Candidatus Niyogibacteria bacterium RIFCSPLOWO2_01_FULL_45_48 (assembly GCA_001819395.1). GTDB lineage: Bacteria > Patescibacteriota > Minisyncoccia > HO2-45-28 > HO2-45-28 > HO2-45-28. Next base: position 19,794 of record MHMQ01000009.1, on the reverse strand, counting down.
GAAATTAATGTTCCTGAAATAAATCCGGTTGATAAAGCCAACCCATTCAAAGATGTTTATAAAAATCCATTTGAGTAAAGGGCAAATCAATTTATTCGCCGCCGCGATTATACTCGCTGGCTCCGTTTTAGTTTCTTATACAATTGTTGCGCAGGCGCTCTCAAAAGACGACATAGTTTATCCGGTTAAAGAACTCGGCAACTGCGCGAATGAATCCGAGTGCCGTTCTTACTGCGATAATCCGGAAAACATAAAACAGTGCGTCGCTTTTGCCGAAAAATACGAGTTGATTCCAAAAGACGAATTGGAGCATGCCAAAAAATTTATCGCCGCGGGCTCCAAGGGTCCGGGCAGGTGTAATTCTGCCGATTCGTGTGAATCTTATTGCGAAGATATTTCTAATATTGATGAATGTCTTGCTTTTGCCGAACGAACTGGTTTGATGCCGCCCAGCGATCTGGAAGAAGCGCGAAAGGTGCAGGCAGCTTTGAAGTCAGGCGCGACATTGCCTGGGGGATGTCGCAATAAAAACGAATGCGAAACGTACTGCGAAAACCCGGATAATATGGAAGCCTGTATTGCTTTTGGGGAGGCCGCTGGATTTATTCCGCCTGACGAACTGGAAGAGGCGCGGAAGGTTTTGGTTGCCATTAAGGCAGGCGCGAAACCGCCGCCTTGCCGCGGAAAAGCCGCCTGCGACTCTTATTGCCGTGTTCCAGAAAATATGGAGTCGTGCCTCGCCTTTGCTGAATCTGCAGGACTTATTCCCGAAAATGAGTTGCAGGACGCGAAAAAGATGCTTCAAGCAATTAAAAAAGGAGTTAAGCCGCCGGCTTGCGGAAGCAGGGAAGAATGCGATGTTTATTGTTCCGAAGACGCCCATTTTGAAGAATGTTTGAATTTCGCAGAAGCCGCCGGGTTCATAGCGCCGGAAGAAGTTGAAATGGCCCGAAAAACGGGAGGCAAGGGGCCGGGAAATTGCAAGGGTCGCGAGGAGTGCGAATCGTTTTGTCAGGATCCGGCAAATCAAGAAACCTGTTTTAATTTCGCGAAAGATCACGGACTTTTAAAAGAAGAAGATTTGAAGCGAATGGAAGAAGGGAAACAGCAAATATTGCAAAGCATTGAAAATGCTCCGCCCGAAGTTAAAACATGTTTGGAAAGCGTTGTTGATATAGAGGGTATTCGTTCTGGAACCGTCATGCCAAGAGAAGACATTGGGCAGGCGATGCAGAGGTGTTTTGAGCAATTTATGCCAAAACCAGGCGAATTCGGCCCGCCTGGAGAAGGACAGATGCCGCCCGAAGGATTTAACTCTCCGCCGAGATTTGAGGAGGGACAGGTGCCTCCTGAAGGGTTTCGGCCTCCGGAAGGATTTAGACCGCCGGAGGGTTTTGAAGGACAATTTCTGCAAACGGGCGAGCATACCGAAGGATTTAGACCGCCTGAAGGGTCCGGGGAACAATTTCAGCAAGAGTATCAGCGTCAGTACGAACAGCAGTATCAACAACAGTATCAGCAAGAGTATCAGCGCCAATATGAACAGCAATACCAGCAGCAGTATCAGCAGCAAGAACAGCAATTTCAACAACAACTTCAGCCGCCTCTGGAGAGTTATTCGGCTCCATCCGAGCCCTTACCTCCGCCCCCATCGCCGGCAGAGCCAACCTCCGGCGTTGGCTTCAACTCTATTTTAGGAACGGTTATCGCCCCGTTTATTCAGCTTTTAGGTTTTTAGTTTTAATTTAAAATCGCTCCGATAATATCTGGATAGCCGTTTAAAAACTCGGTTGCGCTTTGATTTTTTTTACCCTCCATTTGCAACTTTTTAACCAAAATCGCGCCTTCGCCACAGGTTATTCCTAATTCAGAGTTTTCTCGGCGGACAAAGCCGGGCTTTGTCCGCTTTTGGTCTAAGTCCGACTTAGACCATTTGGGTTGAGCTTCAAGAATTTTTATTCTACGCTCGTTCCAAAACGCATAAGTTCCCGGCCAAGGATTCAGCGCCCTTATTTTTCGCTCAATTATTTCAGCCGTCTCCGCCCAGTCAATATGCCCGTCTTCTTTTGTAATTTTTTTGGTATAAGTCGCTTTTGAGTGGTCTTGTTCTTTCGACTCAATTTTTCCCGTAAGCCATCTCGGGATCGTTTCAACCAGTAATTTTCCACCAAGTTCAGCCAAGGAGCCGTAAAGTTTTAGAAATTTGAAATTAGAAATTTGAAATTCAAATTCTCGTTGCGCGAGAATCGGCCCATGATCCATTTTTTCATCAATCAGCATTATGGTTGCGCCTGTTTTTTCGTCTCCCGCAAGCATTGCCGAGCGAATAGGGTCCGCACCCCGCCATTTCGGCAAAAGCGAAGGATGAACATTCAAAATTCCCTTCGGAAAAATGTCCAGAATCTCTTTTGGAATAATTTTTCCGTATGATGCCACCACCGCTGTTGAACACTCGGTGTTTAACAATTTTTGCGTAAAATCGGGAGATTTTAGATTTTCCGGCTGTAAAACGGGAATATTATTTTTTTCAGCCCAAATTTTTACAGGAGAAGGCTTTGGTTTTAGTCCGCGCCCGCCCATGCTGTCGGGAGTTGTGATAATCAGCTTCGGCAACCATCCTTGTTTTTTGAGCTCCTCTAAAATTGGGAGGGCGAAATCCGATGTTCCAAAAAAAATAAAGGACATCATATTTTATCCATTTTTTCCGCTCTGTCCACGAAAATAACTCCATTCAGATGGTCAAACTCATGCTGAATGACTTGCGCCAGAAGCCCTCCGGCGCCGCGTTTAAACTTAACGCCTTTTTCGTCGAAAGCCTCAACCGTCACGTTGGTTGAACGCCGGACTTTTCCGAATGAGCCTGCGACCGAAAGACAACCCTCGGAAAGAAGGCCCTTTTTTCTTGAAAGTTTTGTGATCTTCGGATTTATGAAAACCGCGTATTTTTCTTCAGCCTTTCTTTTTTTGATATCCTCCGCGCTTTCTTTTTGAGTGAAAGCCGAGGGTTTAAAAACGTATTCGGAAACTATGAATACGGATTTGGAAACGCCGATTTGCGGAGCAGCGAGTCCTATTCCCTGCGGTTCTTTGCGTAAGGCGTCGGACATGCGCGTAATCAGTTCGCGCGTTTCTTTTGATTTTATTTTATCGGCCGGAACATCTTCCGAGTTTCTGCGCAGTATTTTGTTTCCTATTTGGACTATTGTCATTTTATCTCCCCGAACGGGAAACCATAATAAACAAAGTTTTTAGCGCTATCGTCAGATCGAGCCCCATAGACCGGTTTTTTATGTAATAGAGGTCGTATTGGAGTTTTTCCATGGCGTCTTCAACCGACGCTCCGTAAGGAAAATTTATCTGTGCCCATCCTGAAAGACCCGGACGGACCAAAAGTCTCATCATGTAATGCGGTATTTGTTTTTTTAATTCCTCGACAAATTCCGGTCTTTCCGGCCGGGGTCCGATGAGTGACATCTCGCCTTTAATTACATTCCAAAGCTGCGGCAATTCATCGAGGCGGGTCTTGCGGAGAAATCCGCCGACTTTGGTAATCCTTTCGTCATCTTTTTCGGCCCAAACAGCCCCGTTTTTTTCGGCATCCTTGACCATGGTGCGGAATTTTATAAGTTCGAACAGGTGTCCGTTTTTGCCCACCCTGCTTTGCCGGAAAAAAGCCCGGCCGGGGCTGTTTATCTTTATCGCAAGTATAATAAGTGGGAATAAAAACAGCGCCAACACACCCAATACTGCCGAAACAGCCAGATCAAACGCGCGCTTGGCTGCTTCGTAAGCCCTTTTTTTATTTTCGGTAAGGTTTTCCAAAAACCACATCTCACTTATCATAGAGACCGGTATTTTGCCGGTAATGTATTCGTAAAATTGGGCAAAATTAAGATAGGCTATTCCCAGCGGTAAAACCTCGTAAAGCATTTTTATAAAGTCGGCATTACTGCTAACGTCTCCGGAAGCAACGACAAGACGGGCTCCGGTGCGGTTGATTATTTTGGCCAAATCGTGGTTTAAGACGAATACCGGCAAGCCGGTTTCCGATTTAAGAATTGTTTCGCTCGGCAGAATAACGGCAGCCGGCTCGTATCCCAAAAACTGATTGTTTTGAAGAAGCCTTGCTATATTTTCGGTTTCGCGTGACCACCCGAAAAAAATAATCTTTGCGCCGGCGGATTGTAAAATAACCGTTATGTAAAATTTTCGCCAGGCAAGAAGCAAAATGACGGAGATAATCAAATCTATCACCAGGTTTGTTTTCGGGGTTATGACGCTTTGCGTCCAGAGATAGAATAGAATAATACCCACTATTCCCGCCACAAGCATTGTGCGTATCAGGCGTTCGTGAAATTGTTCTTTGGCCGAAAATGAAATCGGATCATATAGTCCGGCGACGAGGAAAATTAGAATCCAGATGGCAAAAAGCACCGAAAAGGGGAGAATGTGCAGATTAAACCATTTTTCAAATTCATCGAGGCTGTAGCGCAAAAACAGCGTTATAACTAACCCCGAATAGAGAACAATAATGTCTCCAAAAATTAAAAACCCCGACCTTAATTTATGCGCGCTCATTGCAAGTATTTTAGCACGATTTTCGGATTTAATCCACCGCCATGCCAGTTGCTTTTTTAGCCGAAACCGTTTTATTATATCCGTATGCTTAAACCTAAAATAGGCGTAGTCGGAGTGGGGATGGTTGGCGGAGCCGTGAAAAAATATTTTGAAATCAAGGGCTTCAAAAGAGGCCGGGATCTGTTTTGTTTCGACGCCGACCCGAAAAAAGGGTTTAAGGACGACGTTTCCGCGGCTGACATTGTTTTCGTCGCCGTTCCGACTCCATCGAAAAAAGACGGATCGTGCGATACCGGAATCATAGAATCAGTTATAAAAAAATATTCTCCAAGTTCCAAAGTTATGGTAATAAAGTCAACGGTTGTTCCGGGCACAACCGAGCGTTTGGCCCAAAAGTACAACTGTGCTCTGATTTTCAGTCCGGAGTTTTTGACCGAGGCCAAATCGTGGGAAAATATGATAAATCCGGATCGTCAGATTATTGCTCCAACGTCTAAAGCCAGATCTGTGGCCTCGGCCGTTTTACACCTCCTTCCTCCGGCTCCGTTTACGGCACCCAAGCACAAAAAGGCCTTGCGCTGGGCCGACATCAAACCGACCGAGGCCGAATTGGGAAAATATGCCGCAAATACGTTTGGGGCGCTAAAAGTAACTTTTGCCAATGTTTTTTATGATTTTTCCAGAATGCTTGAAAAACACGCAATCGGAAACACAAAGGGGGTCAAAATAGGTTACAATAATATACGCCGTGTTTTGGCCGAAGATCCAAGAATAGGCGATTCGTGGCTGAATGTTGATCATGGCGATTACCGCGGATACGGCGGGTATTGTTTTCCCAAAGACACCGAGGCAATTATGGCCTTTGGCCGCGATTTGCTTAAAAATATTCCGCATGGCAAAGACAGGACTGTTTTTAAAAAAGGCCTTGCGTTTCTTGGATCAATGCGCGAATATAACGACGCGGTTCTGGCTTCGCAAGGGCTGACTTCCGCCAACGTCAGCTGTCACGATAAGGAGCTTTTAAGAATTATAAAAAATTTCAAAAAAAATAATCGCAAAAACAAAAAATAATATGACCCGCATTTTGGTAACCGGAGGAATGGGTTTTATCGGCTCGCACATCGCGGACGCTTGTGTGGCCAGAGGGGATGAGGTTTTTTCCGTTGATGATATGCATGCCGGAAAAGATGAGAACGCCAATCCTAAGGCCCCCAATTTTTTAGTTGATATTTCAGATCACGCGGAACTCGAAAAGGTTTTTGAAAAAACACGGCCGGAAATTATTTTTCATTGCGCGGCTCTCGCGCGGATTCAGCCGTCTTTTGAAAACCCGGAAAGATATTTTGATGTTAATTCCATTGGGACAAGAAATGTTTTGGTTCTGGCCAAGACCTTCGGGATAAAACGCGTGATATACTCGGCTTCTTCTTCGGCTTACGGCGACCAAGACGCGCCGGCGCTCAAGGAGGAAATGAAAATAGTTTCTCAATCGCTCCATCCTTATGGTTCAACCAAAAGGATGGGCGAGATGCTTATGAAAGACATGGGCAGATCCACCGGAGGTCCGGAAACGGTTTGTCTGCGCTATTTCAACGTTTACGGTCCCCGCCAGACAACGACCGTGGACGGTCCATATGCGACGGTTATCGGAATATTTTTGGATCAAGCGAAAAGAGGCGAGCCGTTAACCGTTGTGCCCGACGGCCATCAAAAACGGGATTTTACTTGGGTTGGAGACGTGGTGCGGGCAAATCTGCTTGCGTCCGAGTCTTCGGAAGCGGGCGGAGGGGAAATAATAAATATCGGTTCCGGGGAGAACCATTCCGTTTGGGAGGTTGCGGGTCTTGTTTTGGGCGAGAAAAATTCCGTACCCGAAAACATGCTTTCGTCGGGGAAATGCGTAATGGCGCCTGAACGAAGGGGCGAGGTTCGCGCGACTCTTGCCGATATTTCTCTTGCAAAAAAGCTTTTAAATTGGAGTCCGGAAATGAAATTTGAGGACGGTATTAGAAAACTAAAAGAAATGCATAGAATCGTTTAGAAATCCCTTTATCCACATATCTATTGTATTTGTTTATTGGCCGTGCTATAATGGTCTTGTGAGTGTTTTTCGCCGCAAGGCGGAAGTACATACTATGTTCGCATAGGACCCTGCCGTTAGGCGGGGTCTTGTGTTTATAGGGGGGTGTTTTATAATTATGTTAGCCAGCGTTTTGGTGGCTGGAAGAGCCGGCACTCACATAAGAACATGGTGTGGAGTAAACCCTTTTCCAGCCTCTAAAGCACTGGTAAAATTATTGGTTTATGGTCCGTAATTATAAGTTAATAGTTGATATTTTATAAATATGCTGAATAGAACGATTTTTAAGATTATGGTTTTTGGTCTCGTTTTGTCGTTTTCGGCGGGACTTTTTGCCCAGCCTGTTTTTGCCGACCACCCGGAAGAAGAAGTTTTACCTGAAGCGGGTTTAACTTCCGCGAGCCCTTTTCATGTCTTTGAAAGGTTCGGCGATTGGGCCAGATTGAACGTTTTGACTTTCGGCGCCGTTAGAAAAGCGGAGGTCAAAGTTCAGATTGCGGAAAAACGATTGGCGGAATTAAAAGCCGTTGTTGAGGCGGGAGCCGACGCTTCGGTGGTTGAAAATGCGGAGGGTTTTGTCGATTCAAGCTCCACGAGCCTGCAAAACGACGCAGATACGCTTGACGCAAGAGGACAAGACGTGTCGGGCCTGATTGAAAAATTAAACGCTCTTTCACTGAAACAGCAGTCTGTTCTGGAAGGTGTTTTGGAACGCGCTCCGGAGCAGGCAAAGGAGGCTCTTGCCAGAGCCCTCGAAAACTCAAGGAAGGGACTAGAAAGAGCCGAAGAAGTTCTGGGGCGTCAAGTTGAAAAAAAGTTAATTAAGGAAGAAAAAGCCAAAGAAATTCTTACAAACTCCGTTGAACGGCTTAAAGAACAAATTGAGAATAGAAGCGAAAAAATAAAAGAGATCGCATCCAAAGGAGAAGTTCCTCCGGAGGTTCAGGCCGCCTTTGAAGAAAAGATAAAACTTTTGGAGGACAGGCTGATAAACATTGAATCAAAAGAAGAATTTAAAGAAGCTAGGGCGGGTATTAAGGAGGGCCTGAAAGACGCGGCCTCCTCCGTTTTGGAGCTAAGAGCCGAGCATAAATTACGGGATGAAGTAAGTGAAGGATTTTTAAGAGATGTTGAAAAAGAAAGGGTTGATGTTGCCCAAAAAGCGAGAGAGGCGATTGTTTCAGCCGAAAAGGCGATGAGTGAGGCGAGGGCGGCTCTGGCGCGCGCCGAATCAGCCGGAAAAGTTATTCCGGAGAATGTCAAAGAACTTTTACGAAACGCCGAAGAGCATCTTAAAAAAGCAAAGGAGGCGTTTGAAGCTAAGAAATTCGGAGAGGCTTTCGGGCAGGCGACATCCTCTTTCAGAAACGCTTCCGCCGCGATTAAATCGATAATCGCTTCGGTTCAGGCTCAAAACTTGAGGGCGGTGGAAGCAAAACCGACCGAGACCGGAGCTGTCAACGCCAAACCGCTCCCTGTGGACAGGCTCCAGGCCGAGCAAAAACCGACTTCGGTTGAATTAAAACCGGTCTCGGATTTAAATTCGGGCGTTTCTAATACGGCGTCCGTTGTTCCAGCGCGGGTTGATGTGGTGTTTACGGACGAGGGATTCAGGCCCGGCGAAATAAAAGTTCGGAAAGGAGGGACGGTTGTGTGGACCAATAAAAGTTCTGTAGCAATGTGGCCTGCGTCAGCCGTTCATCCGACACACGATATTTACCCGCAAAAGGGCGGGTGTCTTGGAAGCGCTTTTGACGCCTGCCGCAGGGTTGCTCCGGGAGAAACATACGAATTTAAATTTGACCATGTTGGAACCTGGAAATATCACGACCACATCGGCGCGTCTAATTTCGGCGCGGTTACGGTTGTGGAATAGTTGATGCTTAATATCCAAGAAAATATCGAGCTTGCAAGCCACACCGTTTTTAAAATCGGCGGGCCGGCAAAATATTTTTGCGAAACAGCCTCGGCCAACGAACTGGCCGAGGCTGTTTTGTGGGCGAAAGAAAAAAATGTTCCGTTTTTTGTTTTGGGCGCGGGGTCAAACGTTTTGGTTTCGGATAAAGGATTTGAGGGGCTTGTCATAAAAAATAAAGCTACAGGTATTAAACTTGGACACTCCGTGTCCAAGTTGGTGATTGAAGCAGAGGCGGGGGCGCAAATGGCTAGAGTTGTCGCCGAGTCGGTCAAGGCGGGACTTTCCGGTTTTGAATGGGCAATCGGAATTCCCGGCACCATAGGTGGCTCTGTCAGGGGAAATGCCGGATGTTTTGGTTCCGAAATGAAAGATGTCGTTGAATCAGTTGATGTTTTTGACGCAAAAAATAACGCAAACTCTAAACTGCCAACCGCAAACTGCGATTTTGGCTACCGGGACTCTGTTTTCAAACATAACCCGAATTTAATTATTTTGTCGGCGACTTTAAAACTTGCAAACGGAGACCCCAAAAAATCTCAAAGTCTTGTTGCAGGATACGCAAAAAAACGGGCCGAGTCTCAAGACATCGGCCAAAAATGCGCCGGATGCATTTTTAAGAACGTTGAGTGGTCCCGTAAAGACATAGATAAGACATTCATGCTTGAAAAATTTCCCGAGCTGAAGCAGTTTTCAAATCAAAAATCGATTCCGGCCGGATTTCTGATTGATTTTTTGGGTCTTAAAAACTCAAAAGTCGGCGGAGCGGAAATTTCAGCCAAGCATGCCAATTATTTCATAAACACAGGGGGTGCTGTCGCCGAAGATGTTTTAACTTTGGCCGCAATGGTCAAAGAGAAAATTCAAAATCACTATGGAGTGTACTTGGAAGAAGAAATTCAAAAATTATTCTGATTTTTGGCCCAAAATGGTGTCCACAACCGTTTTAATCGAAGAATAAGGCAGGGCGCCGGGGATTGTCGTTCTTTGGCCGTCAGGCGCGATTATTATACTGTAAGGCGTTCCTCGTCCGCCGGATTCAACCGCATCATTGTAGTTGTCGGCAACGCGCTGGGCGTGCCTTCTTTCGTCAAGACATTTTTGGAACTCGTTTTTGTCTAAGCCGATATATTCGGCAATTTTTGGAAGTAAAGCCAAATCAAGGCCGTTATTTGACGGGGTTATTTCAAAAATACGGTCAAGGTATGCCCAAAACGCATCATTACCCCCGAGTTCCGCCGCGCATTCTGTGGCCTCGGCTTCCTGTACGGCTTTAGGATGTATCTGGGGGAGAGGGAAGTGGCGGTAGATCCATGCTACTTGGCCGTCGTAGTCGGTTACCACTTGGTGCATAACTTG
>MHMQ01000009.1:0-9837 GCA_001819395.1 Candidatus Niyogibacteria bacterium RIFCSPLOWO2_01_FULL_45_48 | reverse complement strand
TCGGTTACCACTTGGTGCATAACTTGATGGAATTGTTTGCAGAAAGGGCATTCGGCGTCCGAATATTCTATTATTTTAATTGGAGCGGAAAGATTACCCAAAACATGGTCGTCGTCCGATGCCGGCTCAATGTCACTATCTGATGAGCCTGTTTTTGCGACAGCCGCGATTTCGGATCCTGTTTTTAATCCAAATCCTCCGCCAAGCGAGTAAATTACGGCGCCCGATATTAATAGCCCGGCTAAAACTATCGCTGCCGGAACAAACAATTTGTTGTCTTTCATATAATGATATTCTAGGGTAATATTTCTTTATGTCAATAAATCCGGAGAAGACTCTTTACTGGCTAGTAAGGGCGGGCGCCTACGTTTTACCGTTTACCCTTTTGATAATCGCCAATAGCATGTTTTTTCCGTTTATAAGCGGAAAGAACTTTGCTTTTCGGATTGTTGTGGAAGTTATAGCCGCCGCTTGGGCCGGACTTTTAATAATAAATTTTAAGAAGTATTGGCCAAAATGGAATTTGCTCGCGACCGCACTCACCATATTTGTTGCCGCTATTTTTATCTCCGCTGTTTTCGGAATCAATTTTTCTATGAGCCTGTGGTCAAGTTACGAAAGGATGGACGGCGTTATAACGCAGATCCATCTTTTGGCGCTTTTTCTTGCTCTTGTCGGAACCTTCAGGACGCGGCGCGAGTGGTTTTCGATTTTCGGTGTCTCAATAGCCGTAAGCGTTCTGGTTGCCCTTTATGGCCTGTTGGAATATGCCGGGCAGATATCTTATGGCCAAAGTTTGCATTCGCGAATTATCTCAACGCTTGGCAACCCTATCTATGTTGCCGCCTATCTCTCCTTTCATGTATTTTTAATCATCTACCTTTTGGGCGAGATTAAAAATAAATATTTGAAATGGCTGCTTGGCGCAGTTCTTCTCTTCGAGCTTGCTATTATTTTTATTACGAAGGGCCGCGGAGTTTTTGTCGGACTAATTGCCGGAGTAGTGATTGCGCTTGCGGCGTTTGTTTTTACGGAAACCAATATTAAGAAAAAAATAATTTTTGCGTTTATTACGGCAATCCTGGTTTCAGCTCCGATTTTCCTGAATGTTTTTAGGGAGGCGGAGTTTATAAGAAGTAACGGCACACTTTCCAGATTTGCCGATATAACTTTACAAGCTGGACAAACCCGTTTTGTTATCTGGAACATGGCTTGGGAGGCTTTTAAAGAAAAACCTGTTTTAGGGTGGGGGAGCGAAAATTTTATCGTTGCTTTTGCAAAATATTACGATGCTAAAATTTTTGGGGTGGAGCCGTGGTATGATCGTACGCACAACATGTTTCTTGAATGGCTTGTTGGGGCGGGGTTGGCCGGCTTTTTGGCATATATCTTTTTAATATCCGCCGTTTTTTGGACTATTGTGGGGGCGGTTTTATCCGGCGCTTTTAGCTCAAAACAAGCGTTTATTTTCTCCGGCATGATGGTCGCTTATTTGGTTCAGCTTATTTTTGTTTTCGACACCCTGGGGACGTATATAATGTTTGTCTTTTTTGCAGGTTTCTTTTCGGCCGCGAGTTCTTATCCGGAAGAATGGAACGCAAAAACCTCCCTTTTTCGCGCTTTGAAAAATGTTAAAACCAAAGATTTTTATCCGTACAGAATTTCAACCTCGCGTCTTTCAGCCGTTATCGGCGTTTTTGTCGCGGGAGCGGTAATTGTCTATTTTGTGAACGTAAGGCCGATTGGCGCGAATCGCGCTTTAATGAGAGGGCTTACATATTTCAACCAAGGACAATTGGCTGAATCATACGAAAATTTTCAAAAAGCCCTTAAATTATCAAAGGGCACCGTGGGTGAGACGGAAATCGCGGAACATCTCGCTTTTAGTACTTACAACTTATTTTCCTCGCCCGAGCTTCTTAAAAAACCGGAAGGCGAAAATTTTTATCGTCTGGCCAAAGACGAATTGGAAAAACAGGTCGCGAAAGGCGCTGGAAATTACCCCAACATCAAACACAATATTTTACTCGCCCAGCTTTATCATCAAAAAGCTGTTTTTGACGGAGATGCCGTTGCTTTACAAAAGGCATTTGAAAATTACGAAAAAGTGATATTGGACGCCGCGCCAAATTACGTGAGCGTATATCCGGTTTACGCTACCCTTCTTGCTCAAACCGGAAATTTGATCGGTGCCACACTGCTCACCCAGAAAGCGTCCGAAATTTTGGAATCAGCCGGAAACTATGACGCGCGCACTTTTTATTCCGTACCTCTATTTTATACGGCGGAAAAAAAATATGACGAAGCATATAAGGCGCTTGCCAATATCGCCGAAAAACACCCTTATTCATCGAAAGAAGTTCTTGATCCGGAAATGACGAGAAATATAATTACAACTACCGCTTCTCACGGAAAAGACGCCTTGCCTTTTCTTGAAAAAATTTACGAACTTGACAATAAGTTTGTTTCCGTACGGCTAATGCTTGCGCAAATTCACGCCGAGGCCGGAAATAACGACGAGGCGATATTTTACGCAAACGAGGCGTTAAAACTAGATCCGTCTTTACGGCTCCAGGTCGACGGTTTTCTTGAAGCCATTATACAAAAAAAATAGAGCAATCTGTTTCCAAATTATTCACATAGGCTTTTTGACTCCGGCTTCCCCGTGGTATTATATAATTATAAAGATCGTTTATTATAAAAATAATTTAATAATATAATGGAAAAAATAAGAAATAGTATTAGCGCCATTAAGGAAAAAACCAAGCATGTTGCCCATGTTTGTAAGGGGCTTTGTGTTAATTTTTGCGCAAAATGCGTACCGTTTTTAAAGAATTTAGGCGCGCATAAAACACAAATCATCGTGGCCGCTGCGGTTGTTGTTCTTGCTATGGGCGGCGCTTTCGCGTTTTATCTTTCAAAAGACGCGCTCATCTCATGGTTCAAAGAAGAAAGTCCGACATTTTCCGCCATCAGAAAAGCGGAGCTTGTGGCCACCGGAAAAGTTGGCTCAAAAGTTTTAATGGGCGATCTGGAGATAAGTTTGCTTGATGTTGTCGAGGGCTCATATCACCCACTTGAGGTGGATGAAGAGTTTAAAAGAGTCCCTCCGCGCGGATATTTTGGAGCGCGCGTTACGATTTTTAACACAGGATATAATGAGAAAGAATTTCTTCTGATCGCTCTTACGGACGATTTGGGCAATCAGTATGAAAGAGACAAGGATGTGGATTTTTATGTTGATGGCATAAAAGATTTTGGACCGGCGCGTGAAATTTACCCACGAACCATAAGGGGGGGAGATATTGGAAATGAAAAGTATTATTTGCTTTTTTCGGAGATTCATTCTGACGCCAAAAAACTTCAGTTGGTGATAGTAAGCGAGACCCAAAACAAAAAGGCCGTTTTTGATATAGATAGGTAAAAATTTCGTTTGCTCGCGTTTTTATATATCGGACTCGCGCTCTATTTTATACGATTTATATATGATTTCTATAATCGGATTTATACAGACCTATATATCTGGAAAATTTGACAACAAAAATACGATCGTAGTTCTTTTGTTTAATTTTATTAATGGATTATGGTCGGCAATAAAGTAAAATAAGTAAGTAAAATGCAAACTATGAATAAAACACCGAGTAAATATATGAACAAAAAAGATCCGAGAGGTTCTGGTTTGGGTCCAGTTGCGCAAAAGATTTTACTCTTATTGTTTGGCGGACTGGCTCTGGGGTTAAGCCGCAATCCGCGAAATTATTTTAAAATTATGGGCGCCATCGCCGCTGATTGGAAGGAGATTGACCGCGAAAATCTTCGGCGCACCATTAACCGTCTTTATGAATCCAAGTTAATAAAAACGGCTCGCAATAAAGACGGAACTTTTACGCTCACGCTTTCTCGAGAGGGAAAGGAAAAAGCGCTGACATACAAAGCGCAGAGTATAAAAATTTTGCCGATGAAAAAATGGGACCGGAAATGGCGTATCGTTTTATTTGATATTCCGGAAAAATCCAGAATTGTAAGAGACGCGCTTCGTAGGGCCTTGGTGCGTGCGGGATTTTTTGAATATCAAAAAAGCGTCTTTGTACATCCTTTTGAGTGCCAAAACGAAATCGATTTTATAATTGAATTTTTTCAGGCGCGCTCCTATACTCGTTTCGTTATTGCCGACTCACTTGATAACGAATTTCATTTAAAAAAACATTTTGAATTAGAATAAAACGGCTCTGTAAAACCTAAAAAAATTAAAAACGAAATTCGTAAAGAAAAAAACGATCGTGCTTATATTGTCGGATTTTATTTAACTATTCAGGGGCCATGTTTTACCACCAGGCGACGTATTCTATTGTTTTGGCCTCATTATGCCGGGGAGTTCAAACTGTAAAAGATAAAATAAAAAAATCTAAAATAAAAAAGGCTGTGGATAAGTGTGTTTATTTTGTTACAGAAGAACGTCTTCTTAATGTGGGTTATTTTTAAATTTGGATCCTCAAAGTTTCACAAACGAGGTGAAACATCAATGGGCGCATATTAAACCTTATTAAACCTTAATAAAATATTAAGATTTATTAAGGTTTATGACAAAAATCCGGACTGATTGGCCTGAATTTTTTCTCTTGTTTTTTAACTTACGCGTGAAGGCGTTTTTGGCTGACTTTTGAGGCGATTTTTCCTTCATTCGCGCCCCTATAATGAGGTATAATTTAATTACGGTTTTTAATACAAAAAATGGGGAATAATCGCGGTCAATTTTTTAAAAATTTCCTGATCTTTTCTTTCGGGGTTTTTGGCTTTTCGGCACTGATTTTTCAGGTTGTTTTTGCCAAAAATCTGGTACTTTTGTTTGGCCTGACTGCTCCCGCGATCGCTACGGTGCTCGCGGTTTATTTTTCAGGGCTTGCTTTGGGCAGTTTATTTTTTGGCAAAATTTCCGACAGGTTTTCCTACACTAAAAACTTGCGGCTTTATGCCGCTCTTTTTATTACAACAGCGGTCTATGGGTTTTTGTTTCCTTTGATTTTTAAACTTTTAAATCTCTCAATCCTCGCGGTCAACAAATCCTATCCCCTGAACTTTTCCGGTTTTAATTTTTTTGCGTTTTTGTTCTCCTTTCTTTTTCTGGTGTTTCCGGCAATTTTAATCGGCGCTGGATTTCCAGTGCTCAATAAAATTCTGATTCGCCAAGAAACGGAGATTGGCAAAAAAGCTTCACTCATTTATTTTGTTGAAACATTCGGTTCTGTTATCGGCGCGACGTTTGCTGGATTTTGGCTAATTCCGTCTTTTGGAAATAACGCGACAATTTTTACGGCGGCTGGGCTGAATATTTTTCTGGGCGCGATTTTGTTTTTATTTTTTGCAAAAGGGATTAAAGGGGAAAAATGGGATGAAGAGGGTAAAAAGGCCAACTTGGAGGCGAAGCCTCCAAGTGGGGAGGATAAGGGGGAGATAGGGGGTGGGGTTCATAATCCACTTTTTCTTTATGCATTATTTATCACCGGGTTTTTGGCGCTCGCGCTTGAAGTGCTTTACACAAAAACACTTATCCTTTTCATCGGCTCTTCCACTTACGCGTTCTCTCTTATTCTCATAACATTTTTGTTTGGTATTGCGCTTGGAAGCTGGGCGTTGTCTTTTTTTGCCGATCGAATCCAGCGCGGTTACGCGTATTTTGGAATGCTTCTCGGCCTTATTGGTTTTTGGCTTTTTTTGACGCTTCAATTTTTTGAAAAAGTGCCGTTTTGGTATCTGAATTTTTTGGGTTCACGCGAATCATTTGAATTCGGCTCGATTCTTTTGTCGCAGTCGCTCGTCACTTTTCTCGTTATTTTCCCCGCGACATTTCTGATGGGGGTAATTTTCCCGCTCGGAATCCATCTTGCCCGTCCGCATATTACGAACCTCGGCTGGGGAGTCGGAAAATTATATTTTGCTAACACTTTCGGCGGGGTTTTGGGCTCTCTTTTGACGGGCTTTCTGTTTCTTCCGGTTTTTGGCTACACCCGCACGCTTGTTCTAATTTTGGCGATTTACTTCATACTCGGAGGATTTTTTATCGCGCGCGAGAAAGGCGTTGGATGGATGGTAAAGGGTGTATTTATATTTTTCTTTGCCTTCTGGGCCATATTTGGCGCGCTTTCATCTCCGTGGGGAAAGAAGAATCTGACCATGGGTTCATTTGTGTACGCGCCTCTTTATATTGGTTACGGAATTGACACGGTGCGCGAAGCCATTGAAAGCGACAAAGTTCTTTTTTATAAAGAAGGACTTTCGAACGTCGCGGTCATGCAAAGGGGTACAAATCGGATTTTGAAAGTTAATGGCAAGGTTGACGCTTCGGACAGTCTTGGAGATCTTGAGACAGAAATTCTACTCGGTGCTCTTCCGATGATCTTACACCCAAACCCCGAAAATGTTTTGGTGATAGGTCTCGGTTCAGGCATCACACTTGGTTCAATCACCCAATTTGATGAAGCAAAAAGTATCGACGTAGCGGAAATTGACCCCGCGATAATTGAGGCCGCGGGTTATTTTAAACAAAGCAATCACGATGCCTTAAACGATCCTCGTGTAAAAACAATTTTAGCCGACGGCAGAAACCACCTCATGCTCACGGACGAAAAATATGATGTCATATCTTCCCAGCCATCAAACATTTGGATTTCAGGAAATGCAAATCTTTTCACAAAAGACTTTTACGAACTTGCTAAATCACGTCTTGAAAATGACGGCTTAATGCTTCAGTGGATACAAACATATTCTTTAACACCTGAAGATGTTCGGTCTATTTACAGGACTTTTCTGGAGGTGTTTCCGGAAGCGTATCTATTTAATTCTTCCAATGCCAGCGATATGCTCATAATTGGCTCTTTGCAAGAAGATGGCAAGGTTTTAGATTTTGAGGCGCTTTCCCAAAGAATGTCCGACTCAAAAGTTGCGGCCGAGCTTCGGCGCGTCAACATTATGAGTCCGTACGAATTCTTGGCATACCTTGTCGCAGAGGGCAATGGTCTGAATGAGTTTTCAAGTGATGCGAATATAAATACCGACAATAAAAATTTTCTTGAATTTTCTGCGGCAAAATCAATTTATAAATCAACCGTCGCCGAAGCCCTTTTAGATGTTGATGAATTAAGGGCACGGCTTAATTTATTTACCTTCGGGCTTGAGGAAGGCGAGGAGTTGGAGTTGCTCAAAAAATATTTTGAATTCAGAAAGGCGCTTTTGCCAGCGCAAGCCGCGCTTTCAGAAAGTATGCTTTTTGACGCTGTTGATAACTATTCTAAAGCCAGAGACGCGTTCGGTTTGATTTTGCCGTCAATTGAAGCGCGCATTATTCAGGGCTGTGATATCGCGTCAATTGCCGCACGTCAAGACGAAGGGACGGAAGCCGCTAAAGAGGTGTGGGATAGGTGTGAAGAGGTGTTCGGTCCCGTGTATTTTGATATAGGACAATTTGATAATACGCAATGAAAGAAGCACCACAAAAAATAATAGAAATTTTTCTTCGGCTAAAACAAAATTTAGTTTTTACGCTTATCTTCGCGGTTTTTGTTGGTGCGGCTTTCTTTTTTGCTTATCAAACTTTTATTCCGGCATTTGCCGTCGGCACTTTTTCGGATGATTTTTCCACTATTGACGCAATGGATGCCACAACGGGCTGGACAGCGCAGGGGACCAACGCCGCAATCTCGCTTAAAAACGACTTCCAAACGGAAGGAACGGGCATGATTCAGGCAACATGCGGTAATAGCGTCTGCGCTGGTGAGGTGGGAATGACAAAGAATTTCAGTATTGATGTGTCAAATAAACAGTTTTGGTATTATTTATTTGCCGGCACCTCGCAGGAAGGGTCATGGAAAGACCTGATAAGCAATGCCAGGATTGTGCTTTATAACGGCGCGGGCAGGACGGGAAACAGCGCGACATGGAATGCCTGTACGAGCGATTGCTCAACCAAGCTTTCTTTCGGTACGAACAAAATAAAGTTTTACACAACCCAGCCGGATTCCGTCTCTGGGGCGTTTAATGCATCAAGCGTTCAAAGTATCGCGATTCTTTTTGACTCTACCAGCAAAATGAGAGAAAAAGCCGGTTCCGTGAATGGCTGGGACTTTTTAAGGGCCGGGACGAAGGTTGGTTTTGTCGGCGGAAGCGCGTCTGATCCGGTAACTTTTGAAGATGTAAAAACATATAGCGACAACAATGTGCTGGGGGTTATTGATATTGTTTCGGGAAGCTTTGTGAATTTGTCGGCAAGTTTGGAGGTTGGCTCAAGCACCAATCCGACCGCGACTTTTTTTCAGGACAAGGACAAGTTTGTTTTTATGAATATGTTTAATTCGGACGATAAAATCAGTTTTATTTTACAGCCGAATAGCACAACTACATTCGGGGCGCTTGAAGATGGGTTTGCCATATCCGGAAACACTCTTAGATATCCGGTTACTGCGAGTACCAGCGCGCAAATATATCAGGATTTGCGTTCAGCACCTTTTATTTTTCCAAATGAAAGTTCTCCTTTGCCCGAAATTTATTTATACGCATCGGCCATTAAAAACGCACACGATGTCTTTTTTGGCACTTCAACCGCGGCGGCAATCGGCAGAGGGCAGATTTATGACACTGAAATTGACAATGCCTCAACCACTTTTATTTATTCTTCTGGTGTCGCGTCGGACGGGCTTGAATTTAAAAATGTGGACATTCACCATTCAACTTCGTCGGCAACTTCAACCGCGAAAATTTTCATAACGCCGAAGAAAGAATACGAAAACATTCGGATTTTTGCTTCGCCTAAGAATGCTTTGGACATTGCCACCACCACCGGAGGACCTGACCAGATTACTTTGAAAAATATTACGCTTTCCAACAATGCCGGTTACGACGTTCGCATTGAAAATCCTTATGTCGTAAATATGATTAATTCCAGTTTTACAAACGCTTCAACGACTTATTTGAATGTTAATAGAGGATGGATTTTAAACAAACAGTATACTTTTGATGTGACGGTTCAGTCCGGCGGGCAGGCGGTTTCGGGTGCTTCGGTAACGCTTACCGGCGGCAATGGAGAGGCATTCTCCGTGTTAACCGGCGGAGACGGAAAAATTACACAGCAGATTGTTGCAGCATTTCAGATTACGCACGCGACAGGTACATCCGTGGTTAGCGTAAATGACTTCAACGACTTTACTTTGGATGTTACGGCAACCGGTCTAAATCCTTTTTCGCAGACACTGACGGTAGGCGCGGCTCAAGATTTGACGGCCGTCTTGTCTTCGGCCTGCACTTCGTCGGGCGCCGATAAGGCGTATCCGATAAGCGTGTCTACCTCGTCGGATTCGTCTTTTATTCCAACCATTACAATTTGGGGAGCAAAGTCCGGAGACAATGGATGCGGGGCTTACGGAAATCTTTCTTGTGATGCCAATTACGGAATTTCTGAAGATACTGCGATAACGTTTGATCAAATCAGGGACTTTGCCGCGTTTGCTTACGGCGAATGCGCGGTTACTGAACCTGTTGAAGGGGGAACGTACGCCGTCTTGGGTTACATGAATATCGGTTCCACCACCGCGTCTACCACATTTGTTAAAACTTCCTCCCAATCCATTGACTTCGCAAAACAACTGCGCGTGTACGCTTCTTCAACTTTTATTTCCGGCCAGCTCTCAGCAACCAGTTCTCCCTTTGCCGGCTCAACCATTTCTTTCTCCGGCACCGACGCGACTACGCTTGGAGAAGGCGAGTTGTTTATGCTCGCGACTTCAACCGCACAGCCCTTGGTTCCGGGAGTTCCGACAGGCAAATTAAAACTTTACGACTCAATTATTC
>MHMQ01000008.1 GCA_001819395.1 Candidatus Niyogibacteria bacterium RIFCSPLOWO2_01_FULL_45_48 | reverse complement strand
ATTTCCTTGCATTTTTCTCGCGCCTCCTCCCCCCACCCCTCCGCCGCGAAGCGGAAAAAGAAATGGAAAGGAAATTTTTGGTTTTGCTTCGCCGCTACTAATTCAGCTTATCACAATAATCTAAAATGGTATATTCCACTTTCGACTATATTATGTTAATATCTATATGTCGAAGAAATACCAAGCAAAATATCAACACCTTACCGCAAAACTCCGTTCCGCTCGCCAAGAGGCAGGTTTAACGCAGGTACAGGCAGGAAAACTATTGAAGAAACCTCAAGCGTATGTTTCCAAGATAGAGCGAGGCGAGCGTGGAGTTGATGCGGTAGAATTAGCGGAGTTTGCGAAAGTTTACAATAAAGATATTAATCACTTTATAAAATAATTATGACTGAGGAAGAACAAAAAGCAGAAGTGGCACAAAACCCCGATACTGAAAAATTGTGGAAGAGGTTCAAATCCTACTTTTGGGTTTTGTTCGTCCTTCACTTAATCCCAAAAGGTTTTTCTGGTATTGAAACAACTACCAATGAACAAGCCACAACTTTATTTTTTGTAGCTCTCGGGATCACGCTCCTTGTTGCGCTTGGGATGGTCATAAATGTCGGACTCCATGCCTATCTTTTCTCAAAAAAGAAAGTGTATGCGCTACTCGGTCTTTTGGGTTTGTGGTGGGCTGGCGTGGTTGGGATTGCTCTTGCTTACTTTGCTGTACAGTGGGTTTACTACAAATCAATCAACAAACCCTTTCCTTTGTCCACAAAAATAATTGGTGGTGCGTTGGCAATTATTTCTCTATTGTTGATGTTCTCTTTAGGCAGTACGTTCTTTTCTCTCTCGGGAATCAGCAACGATAGCACCAGCACTACTAGTCAAACTCAAGAGTGGGCAACAATAGAAACACGACGCGGCGATTTGAGTGTGTTGCTACCGAGCAATCCGGTGTATGAATCCGACAAAACTCAAAATACGATAGAGCACTATGCCTACACTGCCACGGATAGCGATGGAACAATTTATTTAGTCAAATACGAAAATTTTGCTGAAATAGCGCGAGAAACGGGAGTAGACCTCGTCGGCGCACCTGATAGTCAAAAAAGAGATGTCCTGAAAGCCTGGGCTGATTCAGACATGGAAGAATTTGATGTACAAAATCTTTCGAGCGAATTTAAAACTGTAAAAGGGTACCCCGCTATTCAATACACAGGAAAACTTATTGACGGCAGGGAGTCAGTAAATCTAAAAAGTGTATTGGTGTTGATAAACGAAGCGATCTACTCATTCGTTGTTTTGTATAAAAATGGGAATAGCGAACAGCTCGACCGTGTTGTAAATAGTGCCTCTTTTAACTCTCTTGGTCTATGAAAAAATTACTAAAACTTCTTTTTGTCCGCCGACAAGAAACCAAGGATAAATGGTGGCACAGACTTGCGCTCGTTCTCATATACGGAAGTACCATTGTTGGGGCAATTTTTCTCGGCTCATTACTCATAACGGAAGAAGCTGATAATTGGGTGACCAAATCTTATACAGCGTACAGTTTTGAAGAGGGATATGAGACTGCACAAGGCAAAGAAATGGATTGCAAGTTTTCTGTCTTGGAGTTGAGTCGTTCGCCTGTTTCTTTCTTCCGGTGTGGTGATTTTTCTGATACCACAGAGTTTTTGGAAAAATATTCGCGGGCGCGTGGGACTTATGCGCACCTAGAAGAACTTCGCCTGCCTCGAAGTGAGTCGGGATTGTACTTGCCCGTTGCAGACAGACAAGGAAAGAAAACCGATGAGCAAATAATGGTTCAGTTGATACAAGACGGTGAACTCGACAACATCAAAGTGAAGCAGACCGCTTCTTTCGACCATGTTTCGTTTTTCGGAAACTGGGGTATATATCTTCTGATTGTCTTGGGGTGGTTAGTATTTTGGGAGTCGATAGTTTATAGAACACTTCTTTTTATTGTATATGGAAAGAAAAATGATTGATTACTAAATCATGGCGAAGGACGATAAAAAATTACCAGAAGAAGGAAGCACCCCGAAAATTGTACGGGGTGCTTTGCAAGTAATCGGTGGAGCCGTTCCTTTTGCTGGGGGTTTATTTTCTGCGGCGGCGGGGGCGTGGTCGGAAAATGAGCAAGAGCGAGTAAATAAATTTTTCCGACACTGGATAAAAATGCTTGAGGATGAAATTCGAGAAAAAGAGAGAACCATTCTCGAAATTATGGCTCGGTTAGATATTCATGATGAAGAAATTGCTAAAAGATTGGAAAGCAAAGAGTATCAATCGCTTCTCAAAAAAACATTTCGGGAATGGTCTGGCGCGGAAAGCGAAGACAAGAGAACTTATATCAGAAACATTCTTGCAAACGCCGCCGCTTCGTCCATGACGAGCGACGAAGTCGTTCGTCTCTTTATCGACTGGCTTAAAATGTATTCCGAGCTTCATTTCAAAGTTATCGCTGTAATTTATAAGCATGGAACAAGCGGGGTTTCTCGTGGTGGCGTGTGGAGTGATTTAGGAAAAGCGGAAGTTGCAGAAAATTCTGCTGACGCAGATTTGTTCAAGTTGCTTTTCCGAGATTTGAGTACTGGTGGAGTAATAAGACAACATCGTGAAGTTGATTACTACGGAAATTTTGTTCCGAAAACTCCACAACGCCGTCCGAAAGGATCGGGTCCAAAACCCGTTACCTCTGCGTTTGACGATGAAGATTCGTATGAACTTACGGAACTCGGAAAGCAATTTGTTCACTACGCAATGACGGATTTGCCACTAAAAATTGAGTACAAACCCCAAAGCGAAACTGATTCTGCAAGTCCCGCGTGATTCAAGGGAGCCATCCCCGCCGTTTTATAATTTTTCCTCAAAACGGCGGGGATGATGTGTGCGCACGGGAGGGAGGGGCAAACACATATAGGATTTGTGCCTCGCCATTCCTTAAAGAATTTTGTATGGCGAGGCTCCACTTTGATGAGTTGGTACTTCCGCCGTCGAAGGCACAGAGTTTAGAGTTACCACCAAACGCGGATACGAGAGCGCCTCGGTCGCCGTGAGGGCGGAGAAAAGAGCAAACAAAAATGTTAAAATAAGATTGCTCTTTTCGGAGACTGAAACGGCGAAGCAAAACCAAAAATTTCCTTTCCATTTCTTTTTCCGCTTCGCGGCGGAGGGGTGGGGGGAGGAGGCGCGAGAAAAATGCAAGGAAATTTTTTGGTTTTTGCACACGCGAGTCCGCGAGCGTGTCCGAGGCGCATTGGTTCGTATCACCACGCAATCGGAGCGTACGAGGCAGTTTCAAGCCACCACGCGCTCGGCGCGTGCGTCAGTCGTCCTCCGGATGCTCGCCAAAATAGGTTCGAATGTTGTACAGTAAAGACCGCCATGTACGGGAGAAAGCACGTGTGGGGAAACCCACCGAGCGTTCAAATCGCTCCGCCTCCGCAAAACACAAAAACCCCGAGAATCTCGGGGTTTTTTACTTGAAATACGGTTTGATGAGGTATATGCACATTGAGGCATATACACAGGCGCATTTGTCTGTGGGATAATAAATACAGCGAGTTCCTAAAAAGGAGTTTGGAAATGCCGTTTACGGAAAAAGACGTCGGGGAGGAGGCGCTTGCTCGAGTGATTCTTGGATTTGGCCCGAACGAACATATCTCCAGACAAAAATTAAATCGAAAGCGAATCAACCTTACTATATCTTGGCATCCGAAACGCGATTCCAAAGAAGAGGCCATACGTTCCAAGGTGATAAAGCTGGTTGACCGCTGTTATAAAGTTTTACTTCCTAAAGCCAAAGACTTGCCTGAACCAAAAACCGTCATATATGTTGGAGATTTACTGCAGGAACATCCGAGACCGGTAATTTTAAGAATATCCGTTTTGCTCCTAATCCTTTAAGCAAGTCCGCCTGTGAATAACGCGGGCGGTTTCTTTTTGTGTCAATGGTATAATGAATATATGGAAAACAAACCCAAAACTTCGCCCAAGGACTTCTTTTTGCACATTCTGGCGATGGTCGCGCTTTATGTCGGCGCGGGGAGTTTTGTCACCCTGATTTTTCAATATATAAACGTCATTTTTCCGGACATTTTGGAGAAAGGAAGTTATTATGCCCGTTCGGCTTATAATGCCATTCGCTGGGCTATATCCGTGCTCATGGTTGTTTTTCCGGCATATATTCTGACATCGTGGTACTTGGAAAAAAGTTACGCTCGGAATCCCGAAAAAAGAAATTTAAAAATTCGGAGATGGATTCTATATTTTACGATTTTCGCGGCCGCGATTATTATACTCGCTGATTTTGTGGCCCTGGTTTATAATTTTTTAGGCGGGGAATTGACGGTCAGGTTTGTTTTGAAATCATTCACCATATTCGCGGTGGCGGGTGCGGTCTTCGGCTACTATTTTTACGATATCCGCAAACATAAAACGGAATAATATGAAAATTTTTGTCTGGGGCGTAATAATCGTTGTGGTTGCGGCCGTTGTCGCCGGATTTTTCATTGTTGGTTCTCCCCAGACCGAAAGGATGAGGAAAATTGA
Source organism: Candidatus Niyogibacteria bacterium RIFCSPLOWO2_01_FULL_45_48 (assembly GCA_001819395.1). GTDB lineage: Bacteria > Patescibacteriota > Minisyncoccia > HO2-45-28 > HO2-45-28 > HO2-45-28. Next base: position 15,067 of record MHMQ01000008.1, on the reverse strand, counting down.
CGACCAACGCGTCTCCGATTTGCAAAATATCCAGTGGCAGATAGTAAATTTCTGGCAGTCCAAAAAACGTTTTCCAAAAGATTTAAATGAGTTAAAAGACGATATTTCCGGCTGGTTGGCGCCAGTTGACCCGGAAACAAAAAGACCCTATGAATATTTTCCGGGCGAAGGATTTTCGTTCACTCTTTGCGCCGATTTTACTCTTGAAAGCGACGAGGCGCAAACGGAAATTTTAAGATATCCTGTCAGCGCAGAAGAAAATTGGGCGCATCCGGCGGGCAGGCATTGTTTTGAACGGGTACTTGACCCGGAAAGATATCCTCCTTTTGAAAAACCGGTTCGTTCGCAGTAAACCGAACCGTCAAAACAAAACCCTCTTCTTTTCGGCTGTGGATAAATCAGCGTAAGTTTGCTAGATTTTAAATAAACATGACCACTCCGGTAGAACAAATAAAAGAAAAACTGGACATAGCGGAGCTTATCGGCTCCTATGTGAAGCTCCAAAAAGCCGGCGTCAATTTCAAGGCGCTTTGTCCTTTTCACACGGAGAAAACACCCTCTTTTTATGTAACGCCGTCTCGCCAAATCTGGCACTGTTTCGGATGCAACGCCGGAGGGGATATTTTCAGATTTGTTATGAATATTGAGGGGGTAGAATTTCCGGAGGCCCTGCGTATTCTTGCCGAAAAAGCAGGCGTGGTTTTGGAAAGACAGGATCCAAAAATCAGGAGCGAGCGAGCCCGGATTCTGGATTTGCTCGAATCAGCCGCATCATATTACGAAAAAAATCTGTATGAAAGAAAAGATGTCGGCGTGTACTTAAAAGAGCGGGGGATGGCCGGGGAGACGGCAAAGTCGTTTCGGCTCGGATACGCTCTCAATTCATGGGATGCCGCCCTCTCGCATTTACGTCAGGCGGGATTTAAACCGGAAGAAGTTGAACGCGCGGGGCTAGCCATAAAATCAGAAAAGGATTCGGGGCACTACGACCGTTTTCGCGCGCGTATCATGTTTCCTCTTTTTGACGGCGCGGGGCGCATAGTCGGTTTTTCGGGAAGGATATTCGAGAAAGACTTGTCCTCGGAAAACAAAGAAGCCGAGCCCGCCAAATACATCAATACGCCCCAGACCGTTTTGTATGATAAGTCCAAAATGCTTTACGGCTTTGACCGCGCAAAAACGGAAATCCGTAAAAAAAATTCGGCGCTAATTCTTGAAGGCCAGATGGATTTGATAATGTCTCATCAGGCCGGATTGACCAATGCCGTTGCGGTTTCGGGCACCGCTCTGACTCCCCAGCATCTCGTGAACCTTAAGAGGCTTTGCGATACGCTCATAATGTCTTTTGATTCGGACAGCGCCGGATTTGATGCCACCCAAAAAAGCGTTGATCTGGCCGTCGGCGCCGGATTTGAAATAAAAATAGCGCGAGTGTCGGGAGCAAAAGACCCGGCTGATTTGATAAAAGAAAATCCCCAAAACTGGTTTAAGGCCGTGGAGCAGGCAAGCCCTTTCGTCTCTTTTCTTCTGGAAACTCTGGCTTTAAAAAATCAGGACCCGCTTGTTTTCAAAAAAGAAGTCGGACGGGTGGCGCTGCCTCACATAGCCTCAATGCAAAGCGAAATAGACAAGGCGCATTGGGTTGGGGTTGTGTCCGCGGCTCTCAAAATGCGCGAAGAAAATCTGTGGCAGGAAATTTCGCGCCTGCGCCGGAAGTCTCCGCAAAAATCGGCGAATATCATCGGTTCCGCTCCAAAAATAAGAAGTCGCAGGAGCCTGCTTGAAGAAAGGCTGATAGGGCTTGCTGTTTTGAAAAAAGCCGACCTAAACTCCGAATTTGCGGGGTGCAATCCCGAATGGTTTTCATCCGAACGCCGCGGCATTTTTGAATCAATACTGAACGGAATTCCGTCCGAGGACCACTATGTCAAAAAACTGGCTCTTGAAGCCGAGGTGGTTTATTCCGCTCCCGACAAGCTCGCGGACGAGCTGAAATCTCTGATCAGGGAGCTTAAAAAGGAAAATCTTAGGGAAAAACTCACGGAGCTTGGCGACTCGGTAAAAAACCTGGAAATATCCGGAAATAAAGAAGAGCTGGAAAAAAAATTCAGCGAGTTCAGGGCGGTTTCGTCGGAGCTGAACTCGATTTAGCCCGAAACACACGAACTTGAAATTTTTGAGCGTTCGTGTAATATAAATATTTACATGCCAAAAAAACTTCAAACCAAAACCAAGAAGGCGGCAAAACGGCCGAAGTCCAAGTCTGTGAAGGCCGGACCCGCGAAAGCGCCGAAAGTTAAATCCGCGTCTAAGAAATTTTCGTCAAAAACCGAGTTTAGCGAGGAAAAAATCGCCGAGCTCATCAAGCGCGGAAAAATCCGCGGGTTTATAACTTACAGCGAAATCCTTTCCAAATTCCGTCACATTGAACGCAACGTCCTGTTTCTGGAGGACCTTTACAACCGTTTGCAGGAAGCCGGAATTGACGTTGTTGAAGGCAAAGACCTCCTGGAAGTTGAAGAAAAAAAACCGAAACAAGCCAAACTGCGGGAGGCATTAGAACATCTGGGAACTGACTCCGTCCAGATGTATCTTCGCGAGATAGGAAAAATCGCTCTTTTAACGGCCGATGAAGAAAAAGAGTTCGCCAAAAAAATAGAAAAGGGAGACGAAGACGCCAAAAACCGACTGGCTCTTGCCAACCTGCGCCTTGTCGTTTCTATTGCCAAGCGGTATGTGGGCCGTTCGCCTAATCTTACCCTTCTGGATCTGATTCAGGAAGGTAATATAGGCCTTTTTCGCGCGGTTGAAAAATTTGACTGGAGGCGCGGTTTTAAATTTTCCACTTATGCCACCTGGTGGATAAGGCAGGCCATAACCAGAGCTTTGGCCGATCAGGCGCGGACTATCCGCATCCCGGTTCATATGGTTGAGACAATTTCAAAATATCAGCAGGCCGTACGTAGGCTCACCCAGGATTTGGGGCGCGACCCGCTGGCAGAAGAAATTGCCGCCGAAATGGACGTGGAAGTCGAGAAAATACATCACATACAAAAAATATCCCAGGATACCATATCTATAGACGCTCCGGTGGGCGATGACGAAGAAGATTCGACTCTGGGCGAGTTTATTATGGATGAGACGATTTTGTCGCCGGAGCAGGAATCGGCCCGCAGGCTCTTAAAAGATCAGCTTCGCGAAATAATAACCGACCTGACGCCGCGGGAGCAGAAAATTTTAAAAATGCGTTTTGGCCTTGATGATTCAATAACTCACACTCTTGAGGAGGTGGGTAAGGAGTTCGGTGTCACTCGCGAGCGTATCCGGCAGATTGAAGCCAAGGCTTTGGAAAGAATCCGCCAGCACTCAAAATCCCACAAACTTGAGGGATATTAAAATTTGAAAATGTTAAGCGCTCCCGACTTGTTGGGAGCGCTTTTTGTTTCTTGTTTTTCTGTCTTACCCCCGTGAGCCCTCATCAACTATCTCGGTGCAGGGGTGCTTGGCAAGAAACTTCTTCACCTTACGATCCCAGTCGGCATTGCTCATAAACGGCTGCCGAACCAGACTTGCGTTGTTGCAGCCATATTTTCGGCAGGTCAGTCGCTCTAGCTGAGCGAGACCGGCCCGATCCAGCCTGACATCATGTGGCGGCCAGTTTTTTTTGCCCACGCAAATCTCGCACATCGTTTTTTCCTCCAAAGCGGAAGATAAGGATCCGGGGAACTGCTGTTTATGCCAATGTAGCACAAATTTATAACCTTGTCAATGTTTAGTTTGGATTCAAATTCTTCTAACTAATAATCGGCAGACGATAGTTTATATACCCTAAACGCCTCATCCCCGCGCGGATTTAATATGCCCATCGGCTGGTTTTTTTGAATCCTGGCCAAAAATTCGCTTGTAGGCGCGATATTTGACGACAGAACAAAGTAATAATATTTAAATCCGACGCGCTTATAATAGTCGGCCCCGTTTTCTTTCATATAACTTAAATATGTATCAAAACTTATTATAGGCCAGCCGTGGTAAATATGCAGGCGATCCAAAACCCAGAGTTTCGCCCCGCGGTCAAAATTTCCGTAGGTCACAACCATTGCCGGATAAGGCCCAAAGCCGAGTTTTTGCGCGCGCTCCAAAGAACGGTCCTGGGCTTTTTCAATGAAATCGTATTGCGCTTCGAACCTGATGGCCGGCATCCTTCCTTTAAATTCTTTTTCAAAAAAGTCGCCAAGCGCGTTATGGCCCCAGTTGTAATTTTCATATCGGACTTTGGACGAAAGCCAAGGAGACGGGCCGACAGGATAATAGGCGATTTGGTTATTGAAGGCGTAAAATATTTCAAAGGCGATAAATACCGCAAAAAGAACAGCCCAGAGCCTTTTTTGCGGCCAGATCCGGTAAAGATAATCAAATAAAATCGCCATTGTCAGAACCATAAACGGTGTAAGCATGGTTAAAAAGCGGTATGACGGGCCGATTACGGCGAGCAGTAAAAGCAGATAAGCAAAAACAATCAAAAGAAAAGCGTTTTCTTTCAAAAACTTTTCGGGTTTTTTAATAAACGTGCCAAGTCCCGCCAGAAAAACAAGCGAGAAAGCGGTAAGATACAGCCATGAATTGCTGCTGATAAGACGCGGAATAAAACTTCGCGCGCGCTCCGCCATTGTTCCTATTTCTTTTCCCGGCGCCACCCCCCAAACTTCCGGATTTTGCCCGAAAATATACGAAAACTGAAAGTCGAAATGTCCTACTGCCTGATAAAGTTTAATATTATAAATTATTACCGGGCTGAAAATCGCTACAGACAAAAACGCGCCCTGCCATAGTTTTTTGTTCAAAAAATAGTCTCGGCGAAAAAAAGCAAGATAGGTCAGAAAAATCGGTCCGAGAATAAAGGTGTTATACTTCGCGAGAAACCCGAAGCCGAGCGCGGCACCGAGCCAGATTAAATAGTTTTCTTTTTCAAGCGATTTCAAAAAAAGATACGACGATAAGAGTATGAAAAATATAACGTACGGTTCCTGCATTCCGGTTCTTGAAATATAAACCGAATTAAGCGTCACGGCCATTAAAAATGCTCCAAGAAGCCCGGCGCGCTCCGAAAAAATTCTCTCGCCGATCAGATATAAAATATAAACGGATAAAACTCCCAAAATCGCCGACGGAAACCGCAGCGCGAAATTGTTTTCTCCAAAAACGAGAATCGAAAGATGCTGTATCCAAAATACAAGCGGGGGATGGTCGTGGAACGACATACGCATCCAGCCGGGTATTTCCGGATCGGTCCATTCCCACGGCGTTGTCTGGTCGGCAGCTTCGTCGAAATCCATAAGGCCCACGGCGCGAAATCCGTAGAAAACTTCGTCGTTTACCGTATCGCCTCTGGAGAGCCCGTACAGACGCAAAACCGCCGCGAGCGCAAGTATTAAAATAAGCCAATGCTTAATTTTCATTGTAGTTATATTATACTAATCTAATGATTCTTAGCGAACGGCGGGCCATTTTCATAATATTTACCGCGATCTTTATTTATGTTTCCGTCATCGGGGCAGTCTCCGTTTTACGCCACTACAATTTTGAAACCCAGGCCTGGGATATGGGTATTTTTACCCAAACTCTCTGGAACGCTTCCAAAGGACGGTGGATGACCAATAGCATTGAGGAAACCCCCAATCATTTCGGCGTGCATATGAGCCCGATTCTTTTTCTTTTGCTGCCCGGTTTTTTAATTTTTCCGAGCGCCTATTATTTGCTTATTTTACAAGCTTTGGCATTAGCTTTCGGCGCGTGGCCCCTTTATTTATTCGCCAAAAAAGTTCTGGGGCGCCATGATTTTGCTTTACTGATTTCTGTCGGTTATCTTTTGTATCCGTCTTTGCATTTCGTAAATCTTTTTGACTTTCATCCAGTCGCGTTTTTGGTTCCGGCGCTCCTTTTTGCTTTTTATTTTTTTGCCGTCCGAAAGTGGATCTGGTTTTGGTTTTTTATGATTATAGCCGCTTCAGCGCAGGAAGACGCTATCTTGGCGGTCATGTTTAGTTGCGTATTTTTGGCCATAATTTATTGGCGTGAGGCAAAAGAAAAAAAAATCGGGCTTTGGACCGCTGTTGCGGCGCTTATTTATTTTATAATCGCGACGAAAGTTCTGATGCCGTATTTCGGCGGAGGCCTTTTACGTCTTGACCGGTATGCCCATCTCGGTGGAAGTTTTGCGGAAATAACGCGAAATTTATTATCCGGTCCGTCTTTATTTTTTAAAACGGCGTTTAGCGCGCCGAAATTGGCTTATCTTTTTTGGCTTTTTTTACCCACCGCCTTTTTGCCCTTTTTATATCCGCTGTCGCTTTTTATTTTAGTTCCGGGGTTGCTTGAAAACCTTCTGACCAATTTTGAAAACCAATTCTCCGGATTTTACCAGTACGATTCAATGCTCATCGCGGGAGTGTTTATCGCGGGCGTTTACGGTTTGCAAAAATTATTACGGATTTTTCCGTACGGAGTATCGTGGATTAAGGGGTTTTTGGTCACCGCGGTTTTGGCCGGTTTTTTGCTGCGCTCCCCGGTAAGTCCGTTTTTGTTTCCCACAGATCTTTTTAGGACAAACGAACGCGCGTATGCGCTTCGCGAGATCGTTAAAAACGTTCCCGAAGAGGCGTCGGTGACCGCTCACACCAATATCGTTCCTCATTTGGCAAAAAGAGAGCGTGTTTACATGCTCGGTACAGAGCCCTTTTGGGTTAATCAAAAGATGTTTAAGCCGGACGTTGTTGTCGTTGACGGCGGAGACCTTTTTGGATTTTACACTCCGGACTCGCTTCAAAGATACGTGGACTCTTACGCTGAATCGGAAGAGTACAGCATGAAAATAATCAAAGAAAGATATTTTGTTTTTACTAAAAAATCTACTTTTGAAAACGGAGCAATAGCACCCTCCAGAAACTTTCAAGAATAATAGGCAAATTTATTTTTGACTTCCCCTCTTTTCTTTCGGTGAAAGTTATCGGAATTTCGTTAATTTTGTGTCCGGCCAGGTGTGCTTTATGCGTTGTTTCAATTTGAAAGTTATATCCGACGGAACTCAAAGAATCCAGATCGATATTTTCCAAAACATGCCTTTTGAAGCATTTAAATCCTCCGGTCAGGTCGCGGTAGGGCAGGCCCAAAACCGCGCGGGCGTAAATATTTCCGAAACGGCTTAAAAGCCTGCGCGCCGTGTTCCAGTTTACAATTTGCCCGCCCGGAATATAGCGCGAGCCCAAAACAAGATCGTGGTTTTGGGTTTCTTTAATCATGCGCGGAATAACCAGTGGGTCGTGCGAAAGGTCGGCGTCCATTTGGACTATAAGGCCGGGCTGTCCCCAGTCATCGAATTCGCCGGCGAGTATTTTTTTAAAAGCGTACGCATATGCCGTACCCAGACCGGCTTTTTCTTTGCGGCAGAGAACCTTAATCGGATAAGTTTGGGCAAGTTTTTTGGCAAGTTCTCCCGTGCCGTCGGGAGAATTATCGTCGATGACAATCATTTTAAAATCGGGAACGGCTTCGGCCGTTCGTTTTATCAGCTCCTCCAGATTTCCGCGTTCATTATAAGTTGGAGTAACTATAAAAACTCGCGTCATGACGCAAACATTACTTCAAAACGGAATAAAAAACAATCCCGACAAATGTCGGGATTGTTTTTTTAATTCACTTTTTACCAGCTTTTTCTTCCGCCTCCTCCGCCTCCGAAACCTCCTCTTTCAGCTCTTGGCTGCATGGGGCGAGCTTCGTTGACAGTGAGATTGCGCCCGTCGAGCTCTTTGCCGTTGAACATTTCAACGGCTTTCTGAGCCTCTTCGTCGGTCGACATCTCCACAAAGCCGAATCCTTTGGAACGGCCGGACATCCTGTCCATTATGACTGTTGCCGTCTCCACGGTTCCTGCTTCGGAAAAAAAGCTTTTCAAAGTGTCTTCGGTTGTACTGTAAGACAAACCTCCGACATATAACTTCTTTGCCATGTTTTCCTTAAACACAAATAATAATAACTATCGACTCCGCTATCGTACTCACTTCCTCACACTTTATTATTTGTGCTCGGGAAGAGAACGTATACGCTTATAAAGACCATTATAATCCCTGGGGGTAAAAAAGTCAAGTACCTGCGCAAAGGTTGAATTCCGTGACTTGGGAGTTGTAAATACCTATCATGGCTTTGGTTGTTTCCACAAAAAAATTGTATTCCGTTGCCATTAAGTTATACTGCTCTATTTTTTTGATATATGCTTCGCCGTTTTTAGGCTCGGTGCTGTCAATTTCCGTCCGCAACGCGTCTAGCGCTTCACGAAGTCCCGCCATGTGCGTTCGATTCTTATCGATTTCTTTTTCTATATCTTGATTCGGATAGGGGCAATCCGAAAGGGGGCGTCCGAAATGCTGGACCGCAAGCCACGTGGTTTTTCCCTCAAACGCCCCCTCTCCGACCGCCACTCCGATCTCTTCGTACGATGTATTTAAGATATTGGCTCTGTGTCCCGGGCTGGCCATCCAGGCCTCAACCAGATTTTCGTCGCTCGGGAAGTTGCCGAGAGCAAGATTTTCGCCGACTGCCAGAAATTCGTAGCCGAAATCCTCGGCCAGGTCGCCGGCTCCTTTTCCGGAAGGAGATTGGTGCTCAAAATACTGATTTTCAAACATGTCTTTGATTTTGGCTTCGGCCGCTGCATTGAGCCGCGAGTTTTCCTTCAGAGACACAAGGCCGGATTTTACTCTTTGGATATTTGTCCAGGCGATTACGGTCTGTTGGTTTAAAACTATTTTTGGAGCCGGCTCTATGGCGGGCGCCGGCTCGGACTCGGCAAGGCGCAGCGGAGGCGGAGCGGAGACTTCTTTTTTGGTCTCTGGCATTACGATCGGCGCGGAAGGCGGCGCGGGCATTGGTTCCCCTGGCGCTTCTATAATTTCCGGAAGTGTTTCCGATAAAACCGGAGAAGGAGCGTCTGATTGCCGGACAAAAAACAGTCCGGCCGTAAGGACCGCCAGACCCAAGCCCAAAATCAAATATTTTATCCGAAGCATAATATTTATTGTACTATTTGTTTGAGGCGTGTTCTAACCAAAAATAGACAAATCAATTTTTATGGTTTATCATACAAATGCCTTTCTCGGGAGGCATTTTTTGTTCGCCCACAGATTAAACCAATGGAAATACGAAACATAGCTATTATCGCGCACGTGGATCACGGCAAAACCACCTTGACCGACGCTTTGATGCGCCAAACCGGGGTTGCCGAAGAAGGGGTCTCAATGGACTCAAACGCTCTTGAACTTGAGCGCGGTATTACCATTTATTCAAAAAACGCGGCGATTTTTTATCCTTCGGCGAGCTCAGGACGTTCCGCAACAAAAATAAATATCGTGGACACTCCTGGGCATGCCGATTTCGGTTCTGAAGTTGAGCGCGTTTTGCGCTCGATTGATTCGGTCCTTTTGGTTATTGACGCCCAGGAAGGACCCATGCCTCAGACCCGCTTTGTTTTGAAAAAATCTCTTGAGCTCGGGTTAAAACCGATTGTGGTCATAAATAAAATAGATAAGCCCGCGGCCGATCCGAAGCGCACCGAAGAACAGACGCTCGAACTTTTTTTGGAGCTTGGCGCGAGCGACCAACAGGCCGATTTTCCGGTGGTCTATACCGTCGGCCGCGAAGGCGTTGCCAAACTTAAACTCGAAGATGAATCAAAAAATCTCGATCCTTTGCTGGACACGATTCTTAAACATGTTCCGCCGGCTTCAGGCGCCGCGCTTGATGTACCGCTTAGACTTCAGCCGTTTAATCTTGCCTACGATAATTTTTTGGGTCGTCTGGCCGTTTCGCGTATTTACGAAGGATCCGTACGCGTCGGCCAAAACGTGTTTGTCAAAAAATCCGAAGGCCCGGCGCGTCCCGGAAAAATAACGCGTATATTCACTTTTCGCGGACTAAAACGCGTTGAGGCCGAAACGGCCGAAGCGGGGGATATAGTTATGGTTGCCGGAATTCCGGATATAGACATAGGCGAAACCGTAGCTTCGGGCGCCGACACCCCGGCTCTTCCGGCAATCGCGGTTGACGAGCCGACGATTGTCCTTAATTTTTTGGTGAACAACTCTCCTTTTGCCGGACGAGAAGGCAAATTTGTCACTTCGCGCCAGCTTCGCGAACGGCTTCGGAGGGAGCTTGAAGTGAACGTGGGCTTGCGGGTGGACTTTGCTTCGTCCGAAACTTTTACCGTATCTGGCCGGGGAGAATTACATATCGCTATTTTGCTTGAGAGTATGCGCCGTGAAGGATACGAGGCGCAGGTATCCCAGCCGCAGGTAATTTTTCACCAAGAAAAAGACGGCAGGCGAAGCGAGCCGTTTGAAGAAACCATTGTTGACGCGCCGGCCCAATATCAGGGCGCGGTTATCGAGCGTCTCGGAAAACGGGGATTTATAATGAAAGACATAAAAATGCGCGGCAATTCTGTCCGCATGATTTTTGAAGGGCCCACGCGCGGTATTCTGGGATATCGCGGACAGTTCATCATAGATACCAAAGGCGAGGGGATTATTTCTTCGCGCGTTGTGGGATTTAAGCCATATGCCGGAGAAATAAAAAAACGCGCGACGGGTTCAATGATTTCAATGGCAAACGGAAAAACGTCGGGATTTTCTCTCTGGAACTTGCAGGACCGAGGCGTGCTTTATGTCGGCCCGAATACCGAAGTCTATGAGGGTATGGTTATCGGAAATACGGCCAAAGGCGAAGAGATGACCGTGAATCCGACCAAAGGCAAACAGCTGACCAATGTGCGCGCGTCGTCGTCGGACGAGGCAATTACCCTTACTCCTCCGTACGAACTCACTATCGAACGCGGGCTTGAAGTGATGTGCGAGGACGAGTATTTGGAAATCACGCCCAAAAGCGTTCGCTTGCGAAAACAGCATCTGACCGAAATTGACCGATCCCGCGCGCGCAAGAAAGCATAAAATTGAAAACCGCGCGAAATTGAGGTTTAAGTATATACGTGCCTCGGTGAATCATTATAAATAACTCGGCGGGAGAGGTAAAATGGATTTATGAGAAAAAATGATTTTGGGCATGAGTTAATTAAGGGAAAAATTGCCGAAATAATCTTTGAACTTATGTTCAGGGAGTCAGGAAAGTTTTCGGTTTTTCGTTTTGGTTACGAGTACACCGAAGAATATCTTGCTCAGCATCGTCTGAAAACCAAGTTCCCGCAAGTGATAAATAATATAAGCGATTCGCCAGATTTTTTGTTAATTACCGAAGATAAATCACAGGTGTACTTGGTGGAGGTTAAATACAGTAGTCGTTTATTCAAACAAGATATGGTTAAAATAGCCGATAAATTAAATAAGAGGTGGGAGCCCGCTTATCTTTTTGTTGTTTCTAAAGACGGGTTTTATTTTGATCCCGCAAATACTATTATTAACCGCAAAGGTGAAATAAAAAAACTTTCCGAAAAATGGATTTCCCAAGGGATTCAAAATAAAAACTTTGCCTTGGCCAAAGAGTTTTTGCTGGACCATAAACACCAAAGTAAGCCGTCTGGATAGCACAGGTACGTACATATGTACGTACCTATTGCCTCTCTGCTTCTTTGGCGATTTTAGGTTTGAGCCCTTTGGGGTGATTGCGAAAATAATCTTCAACGATTGTCGCGCCCATGTGCGCCCGGGGATAATTTTTTCCCTCGGCCATCAAAAATCTTTCGTGGAGTTCGTGGAGTAAAATAAATTCCTGTTCTTTTTTTGGCAGTGTTTGTTCAATCCAGATTTCTTTTTTGGGTATGAAATTGTAGACCCTGTCATGCCCGCCCGCTTCGTAATCAAGCGAGAGGAGGTTGCGGACAGCCCTGCCGTCTACCAGCCAGACCGATATTTTTTTGCCAGGTGTTTTTAAAAGTTTTTTATGTATTTTTTTGAGGATTTTTTCTTTTGAGAGTACGGTTTTTCCGGCATTTTTAATATGAAACATTTTTGCCCTTTCGCGTTTCTCGGCGCTCGCTCCCGCCCTTTCCGCCTTTTTAGGGTTTAGGCCGGATTCAAGTGCCCAGTTTTTGGCCACAAGATTCGTTATAAAAAAATTCCATTCTTTGGGGTTGCTGTCTTTCTCTATCCAAAACTCGCGCCTGGGAATGAAAGACAGGTGATTGCTGTCGTCATAAATAACAAAGTTCTCGTTCATGTTTTTTCTTATATATTCGCCGTCCACTTTCCAAACGGTATATTTACCGACTGTTTTTATCTTACCAAGATATATCTTTTTCTTGTTCACAACTCTAAGTATATGGCATTATTTATTAAACAAAAACGACGAGTGCTTCGTGGTTTTTATTTCGTCCCTGATTTTCCACAACCAACACCCTTACAAACTGGAGTTTGTAAGGGTGTTGAAGAAGGAGCTGGTTTTGGCAAAAGAAAAATATTGATGCGGAAGGCTGTTTGAAAATTTTGTAAATTTAAAGTCTTTTGGAGATTGTGTCAAGACCCCTCAAGGCTTATGCCCTAAGAACAGCTTATTAACCTTTAAGGTGATTTAAGAGTAAAAAGCCTTTACAAAAACTCGTAAACATGTTCTAACATCAAAATGTCGCAAAGGCATGGTTAAATTAGTTATACAAGTATTTTTAAAACAGTTAAATGAATTTATGGCAAGTTCGGTCAAATCTTTTTGGCGGGCTTGCGAAAACAATGTTTATAAAAGAAATAGAAATAAAAAAGAAAAACAAATCAAAAAAACTTATGGGGAAAGCTGGTCGGCATCGTATGGCCGGCTTTTTTATTAAAAAAAGCGCAAAATTTTTCGCGAAGTATGTTGTAAAAAATATTTGGGTGGTGGCCGTTATTCTATTTATTGTTTTGCCCAGATTAATTCTCGGAATTTCCGATTTGTGGCCGAAGTATTTTAAAATCATATCGGAGCCGAGAAATCTAGCTTCGGTTATAAAAAACATAGATCTTAAAAAGCTGGACATCGGACAGAAAGCCGAAGAAATCGTGAGTGCCGTTAATGACGAGGCGATTGACTGCACAAACATTGCCGAATACTGGCGTCCTGACGGAAACATTTATTTTGAAGAAAATAAAATAAAGTTAAAAAACGAAGGAGAGGCCGGTTCCATATTTTTTAAAGACCAGGTGAGCAACTTCTTGAATTTTGAAATTGTATTCAGGTCTTTTTTGAAAAGCGGAGTTAACGCCAACATTTCTTTCGTGAACAAATACGGAGGCGAGCTAAGATACTCCGTGGGTGATGGCGATTTTAAAACAATCAGGTCGTTTTATCTGAAGGATTTTATAGTAGAGGACAACAAGGAGCTGATATTATTAGACGAAATAAACAGCGCTGAAGACATAGGGTTTAAGGTTGATATAGTGGAACGCAAAAACGCCAGCCAGGCGTTGGGCTCGCTGACTTATTATGGCCAAGAAAAAGAGTTTCACTCTCTGGATTTCGGGGATATGATAATTCCCCGAGGCACGTATCTTTCGGTTGGTTTTGGGCTGGATGCCAAAAAAGAGCCGATGGTAGAGGGGGCGGGGGAATCCTATGTTGAAATCAAAACCTGCGCCCTTAAAGAAAACACGCCGTCCAAGATTTTGAATTGACAAATAATGCGCCTAGAAGTATAATTACACACGAATGTATCTTAAGCTTGGCGCGGAGGTAATCAATGGGCTTGCGCTTCGAAGTTGTCTGGGACCAAGAAGAGAAAAAATGGTTTGAGGAAAACCGTTTCTACATCAGTTATGCGACCAAAATCTTGGCTATCGTGTTTGCGAAAAATTTTCCCTCGGTGAAATCTTGGGAAGAACTTGATCCCGGCTGTCAAAAAGACTTGAAGTCCGACGTACGGGCGTGGCTGCGAATTGAGCGCGCGCTGACAGCCAGTAAAGATTTGATTTTTGGAGATGCCGGACGAGAGGGAGGAGGCGCTCAATGAATGCAAAATGGGTTTTGCATCACGACGATCCGCCCTGCAACGCTCGTCTGCGTTCGTATGACTGTTTCTGTCCCGGGTGCGAAATCATACCCGACATGCAGAGCACTTGTTTTCGCTTCTATTGTCCTATGTGCGATATTCAGTTGCGGGAAGACATGCGATGTCCCAGATGTGAACAAACCTGCGAAATTGAATAAAAAGTAAACAAAACACCCATCTTAACGAGGGGTGTTTTTAACGGATTTATGCCAAAACAGCTTTTTGTTTTACGGTCTCACCGTAATGAATCTTTTTTTCCATGCTTTTTTGAAGTCACTGACGGATATTTTTTTTCCTCCAGATGTTTCGGCCGGATCGTTGTAATACACCACATCGTCCTCAATGCCGTTTATGACCGCAAGGTGGGGGATGGGGTTTTTCGGGTCAAACGTATAATACACGGACGCGATGACCGGACCTTCCCGCAAAATTTTTTCAAACTTTGCAAACGCCGTGTCCATATCTTCTCGCGACAAGTCAAAACTCGCGCCCTCTAATCCGTACGGGCGCGCCATACGCGCGAGGTCTTTATGTTTCCACCCGGCGCCGTTTAAGAACGCTCCGGATTCAATCCCTTCTTTAAGCAATGTGTTTACCGACACGGTTCCCGGTTTATAAAACTCAATAAGCATAGCGAGGTCCGCTATCCCGCAGCCGAGTTTCTGCCACCTTGCGTCCCGAATATCGCGAAACTGCGAATAAAAGGGGACTGTCCTAACTTGGGAAACGACAGGCGGTCTAGCCGGAGGGACATTTACAACCGAAGCACCCAAAGAAGCGTCGGGGACGACGCTTGATACGCTCATAAATATGCCCACAAGAAAGCTGATATAAAGCATGGTTTGGCAGGGCTATATACTACATTATAATAGCCATTATTGCAAGACTGCGTTTTTAATCCTGCACGATCACGCGGGTACCCAACTCGGCCCAGTTATAGAGTTTCTCCGCATTTGCCGGACGCAAATTGACGCACCCGTTTGAAGACGGCTTGCCAAAATTTTCATGCCAGTATGTCCCGTGGATCACGGCGCCTTGGTAGGTGAAATATAA
>MHMQ01000007.1 GCA_001819395.1 Candidatus Niyogibacteria bacterium RIFCSPLOWO2_01_FULL_45_48 | reverse complement strand
AAACATCAGCACAATAAAAATTATGAGATATTTAACCGTGTAGCTGATATGAAAATACGAAAAAAATCTTTCTATCGCCCGCGAAACGGGGTCGGTTGCCCCTCCGCCCACAACAATAGAGAAAATCGGGATAATCGCATTTATGCCGACAACCTCAAAAACGCCCCCAAGAAGGTTAAGGATGCCGAGCGTAAAAATTTGGTACCTGTACTCTCCGAAGGCCGACTTGACAATCAGAATAGCGCGTTTTATTTTATTTATTTCCGAAAACATGTTTAAAACATATAATACAATAAAACCCGCAAAAAATCCATAAAAACCCGCAGTTTTTTAGTTGACTTACAACAAGGAGTTTGATAAAATAACAGAATTATGCCGGAGAAACTTGAAGCAAAATACGGCCTGCCCCATGAAGTAAAATTCTGCAAGGTTTGCGTCATATCAAACCAGAGGCCTAATTCAACGGTGGAATTTAACCACACCAAAAACAGCAAAAAGGAAACCATAAACATTGACGAAAACGGCGTGTGCGACGCCTGTAAGGTTACGGAATTGAAAAAAGCGGTTGATTGGTCATCAAGGGAAAAGGAGCTTTTGGAACTCTGCAAACAATATAAAAGAAATGACGGGTACTACGACTGCATTTCGGCCGGCTCCGGAGGTAAAGACAGCTTTTACGCCGCGCACCAGCTCAAATATAAATACGGCATGAATCCGCTGACCATAACTTGGGCGCCTCATTTGTACACCGAGTGGGGGTGGAAAAATTTTCAGTCGTGGATCGGCGCAGGTTTTGACAATTACCTGCACACCCCGAATAGCAAGGTGCATCGTCTGCTCACCCGGCTTGCGATTGAAAACCTTTTTCATCCCTTTCAGCCGTTTATTATCGGACAAAAGGCCTTCGTTCCGAAAATGGCGACTTTGCTGAATATCCCGCTTGTATTTTACGGCGAAAACGAAGCGGAACATGGCAATCCGAAAGGAGATTCCGAAACTCCGAAAAGAGACTGGAAATACTTCGCCGTGGAAGATAAATCAAAAATATTCATCAGCGGCGCGTCGGTAGCGGATTTAAAGCGCCATTACGGCATAACCGACGCGGACTTGATACCTTATATGCCGGCGGATCCGAAAGACCTTGAGAGAGTCAAAATTGACGTCAGATATCTTGGTTATTATTTAAAATGGCATCCGCAAGGAGCTTATTACTACGCCGCCAAACACGGCGGTTTCCAGCCGTCTTACGAAAGAACGCCGGGCACATACAGCAAGTACAACAGCATTGACGACAAAATTGACGATCTTCACTATTACACCACGTTTATTAAATTCGGAATCGGGCGGGCTTCCTACGACGCATCGCAGGAGATAAGAAACAAAGAAATAACTAGGGACGAGGGTGTCGCGCTAGTAAAACGGTTTGACGGCGAATACCCGACCAGATTTGAGGAGGAGCTCTTTAAATATTTGAGCATTGACCAAAAAGAATTTCCCGAGGCCTCAAAAATGTTCGTAAACCCCGCGATGGATCGGGAATCTTTTATGCGCCTTGCCGACAATTTCCGTTCCCCCCATTTGTGGAAAAAAGTTAACGGGGAATGGAAGTTAAGGCATACGGTTTATTAAAGTTTTTTAACTTCTGGTTGCGCCTTGCTCCGCAATAAAAAATCCCCGACACCTGTGTGCCGGGAGATAATTTTTATATTTTTTCAAAAACCTGAAAGAACTGCTGCGATCTCATTGGCGTCATAAGGTCTTTTTCAGTAACTGCGGAAGAAAGTTCTTTGTGAACCCTTCGTCCTAATTTTATCTTTGTTTCAAAAGGAAGATTGACTCCGCCCATAAGCATTGGAAACGCGGTTAGGTTGGCGTCCAGAGGATTCGCGCTAATAACATTTTCTTTGTGGTGAAAACGCTTAAGCATAAGTCCGCATTGTCCAAAAAGCACTGCCAGTCCGCTGCGCTGGAAAAGATCGGATCTTTTAGGAACACCTCTTTCAATCCCGTACTCTTTTTTCAAAATAGCATTTAGGATCCGGTAAAATTTAACAAACACAGGATGTTCAACGGCCGTATTTCCGGAAAAATCAAGCTCATCTTCAGGACTGTCGTCAAGGGTAAATAAAACAGTAAAGAGGAAAGTCAGAGTCACCAAATTCCATCCCCACAATTTCCACTCAATTGTCTGTTGTAGTATGTCAAACATCCGGTTTCGCCTCCGATTTTACCTTTCCGTTCTCCGGCAAAAATACCATGGTCCAACCGCAATGTCAAATAAAAAACCGCCCCAGCAAGCGGGGGGCGGCGGTGTGGATCAGATCAGATTTTTAATCACGTCCACTACATTTTTCCCGTAAGACGGGGGATTTTGAGGATCAAACGGAATGGTGTTTAAGCGCTGTTTTTCGGCAAGATTTTTTGATTCGGGCGAACCGTCGTCCAGTAGCGCTTTCACGGCCTGGAGCAGGTCCGAGAAGCTCTCAATCAGATGCGTGCGAAAACCCGCAAATCTGTAATCGTATGAAGAAGACCCAACATCTTTATTTTCCAGAAACTCCATTATGCAAACCATTTTCTTTCGTAAAGAGCCGGCAAAGAACGTTGAGACATGCCCGGGATTAGCAACGGTAATATCGGAAACGCCTATTAGCCGCGGATCGGAATCCCTTCCGGCATCGGATATTTCTTGATTGGCGATTTCCCAGCGCCCCTCAAGAAGCGCGTCGCGTTCCTTAATGACCTGACTAAGTTCGGGCCTGTTTTGTTCGCTGGGATGAGCGCGGTAATGAATGACAACGGGTACGCCAAGAACCTTTTCTATTTCCATAATTTGGCGCAGATACCCGGCCGTAAAACCGCTGAATCCAGAGACATAGATAATAACCTCGTCCCGACCAACGAAACAGCTTCCGACGCCCCCTCGCCTGCGCTTGCGAATACCGCCTGATTTTCGCGCCTCAATGCCGAATCTGATATTCTCTATCGCCGGAATCCAGTGGTCGGGATACCCAACCGTATGAACTTGGCGATAAACCGACAATTCCGGCGCGTTCGGCGCCGAAGGCAGTATCGCGCATAGATGCAAAGCGCTTCCCATACTGCGAAGAAGCGGATCTTGGGTGCCGTTAGATGTCGGAAAATCTTCAATAAAAACTATTTTCCCGGCCAATTTAGGGTTCTGCGCGAGAAGCCCGTACGCGAATTTTGCTTCAGGCACATTGCCCGAAACTCCCAAGACAACCGCGGAAGCATGAAGCGCGACAGACCTGTGCTCTTCGGAAATCGCCGAATTCAGTCCGGGTATGCGAAGCGTCCATATGCCCTGTTCTTTTACTGATTTTTCCACAAGATCCAAAACGTTATTCGCGCCTTGGTCTCTCCCCCACAAAACAACCAGACTGCGCCTGCCAAGCATCACTCCCTCCTCCTTTGCCAGAAAAGAACTTTCTAAATTTCGGCCTCTTAAGAGGCCGTTTAACCCACGCCCACTTTAGCAGAAATATAAACTCTGTCAAGATCCACACCCGGCATAATTACCTCAAGGGCTTGACTTTTTAAAAAAGACTGCTAGAATCTAGTGAGGTTTTTTGAAATTCAATAAGCGCTTCGGGGAGCCGCAAATGACCGAAATATGGTTCGTACCGGTAGTTATACGGGTGTTATGTGTGCACGCAGTTTATCCCTGGTTTCTCAAATCAAAGATTATTCATACGGATCATTTAAGCTTCGTTAACCGGTTCACTCTGCACTATTTTTTCGCCGCTATTTTCGGTCTGATAACAGCGCTCTGGCTAGGCCAGCTTGGCTTTGACAAAACGACGCTATTCATAATTGGCATAGGCGCCGCTAATGGATACGCGGCATATTGCCAATGGAAAGCAGACCAAATCAATCTAAGTCTTGCGGCCATATACAGGTTCACGGATGACGTAATAGCCATGACATTGGGATACTGGATATTAAACGAAATACAACATCTTAACCCTAGTATGATATTTGGTCTGGTCCTTTGCTCAACGGCCGTGATAAGTTTCCCGATCGTCAACCATTTTAAGCAAGAAAACCGCGCAAAAATAATTCCTGCCAAATTTTTCGGCTATGTTTTTGCTCAAACCGCAATTTGGGGTTTTGCTAAATTTTTTATGAAGTACTTCGCGATAAACAACGTGCCGATAGGAAGCTGGGTTTTCGGCTGGTACGGCGGCGCATTTCTGATGGCGCTTGTGATTTTTTGCGTAAGCAGAACAAAAAAACGCTCTCCGGAAAAAGATAACGCAATGAACAAAGAAACTGAACCAACCACGCTTGTTCAAACCACCTTGATGAGCGCGGCAGCCGGAACGTTTATTTTCGCGGGCGTATTTTTGGGCTATTGGGCGTTAAAGCTTGCTCCTCTTACAGTCGTCAATCCGATCTTCTTTGCGGCCTCAATTACAGGACCGGCTGTTGTGGGATTATTTATGTTTGGGGAAGGTAAAAAGTACGGGCGCCTGGAAAAATTTCTGATTTTACAGACAATATCGGGCGCGATGTTCTTCGCTCTTTCATTTGGAGGCTAAAAACTCATTTTGCCGCCACGGTCGGTACGCCGACTGTAGCGGTTTTTTTATTTTCTTTTCAGTTCACCGCGCGCTGGGCACTTTTACTATCACCAACCGCGCGGTTTCGGACGAACGATGCAGATGCGGAACGCCCGCCGGAATCCAAAGCCAGTCTCCGGGACATAAAATTACTTTTTCGCCTCCTTCAATGCCCGTCCCGTAAAGTTCTTTGTCGTTAGAGTTATCTCTGACCCGAGAATCAATCAACTTCCCGCCGCAAATAAATTCCGTCTCGCCTTCCAGACAAAACCACAAATCTCCTTCATGTTTATGAATTTCTGATTCGGTCTCAACCACTTCAGAATCCTCCATTACGCCGAACGGAATTTCGCCCGCGATAAGCCTGGATTTTAACGGTTCAAGTTGTCTTTTCCCCTTTGTGGGCGTAGTTTTTAAAATTTCTTTTATTTCCTTCCCCCGTATTACAGCCCATTTTTTCATATATTGTTTTTTGTGTTTTTTTGGAAAACGCCTATAAAAACGGAGCTCCACGCGAGACTGATGGGCAAATGTTCAAACGCCGTAAGAGAGTCGGATATTTTATTAAAAAGCTGTGGCGGAAGCATTTTGTTCAAGGCGGGATCCAGCAAGTGCGGGTGTACGCCGTAATACGCTTTATATTTAAACCCGCATTTTGAAGCTGATTTTTTCAATTCTTCCGGAGTGGTTTGCCGAGGCTCCGTTTTCAAAAGAGGAGTGGACAAGCCGCGTTTTTCCAGAGGAGACCGTGCAGACTTGCTGTTAAACGCCACATTTTCCGGAAAACCGGAAATAATTTCTTTTAGATTTCTGACAAACCGATTCGCGTCTTTAAGAGACACCTGATTATATAAATCGCCCAGTTCTTTTATAAGTTTAAGCGCGTTTTTATTCTTAACCTCCTTTTCCGTTCGGAAACCTACGCTTTTCATATTAAATAAGCGGTTCCTTGCGGATACCAGTAGGTAGCCGTTGGGTTTTAATAAATCGCCCGCGATTTGAAAAAAAATCTTGTCGTCCGGCAAATATCCTATCAAGCCCATGGCGGTAACCACGTCAAATTTTTTACCGAACATCATTTTCCTTCCAATTTCTCCGCGGAGAAATTGTATTCTCGCCCTAAATTTTTTGGGAAGTTTTTTAAGATTGTTCTCGGCTATCTCAATCATTTTCCGGGACTGGTCTATACCCAAAACATTATGGCCGTCTCGTCCCAGCCGGAACGCCAAATCCCCTCCTCCGCAGCCCAAGTCGGCTATTTTCAGCCCCTTTTTGTTCAGGCCGGATATGAATTTTGAAACTATTCTTACGCGATGCGTTGCAGTTGGATAATTGTAGCCACTAGCGTCGTAGCCCCCGATTATCCACTCGCTCGCGTTATTTTCAAAATATTCAAAATATTCCTTAATCCCAACCATATCCGAAATATTTATACATTTTTTTTGCCCTAACCAAAAGGTCTTTTGGCAGTTCGGGGGGTTTTTCACTAAGGTTTTTATAATTCCGGACCTCGTGCAAAGCCTTTTCGGTCATTGACGACGATTTCATGTTTAAAAACGAGTTGACTTCTTTAAGCGTTTTTCTGGGATCGTTAATAAGATCTTCGAATCTAATCGTCATCAATCGGCGTTTTTTATTTTTTATTTTTTCGAGCGACTTGGCCATATTTTCGGCAAGAACACACCAATAAAAAAGCGCCCGCTCATACTCCGAATATTCAATAAACTGCTTTGCGTCTTTGGGCTCTATCCAGCAGGGCACATAAAACGGCCTGCCTTTGGCGGTTATCCTGTAGTAAACCCTGGAATGAGGAGGGTTGATAAGCTGTTTATCGGACCACCACCCTTTTTCTTTTATCTGGCAGGCCACATCCGCCCCCTTCCTTACGACGTGAATAACCTTGCAATCCGGAACGAAATCAAAAATTGCCGGGAGATTAAACAGCGGGGAATTGGGTATCACCAAAAGCAAAGTCGGCTTATTTTTTTTGACGAAATCCGCGACATCCGAGCGGGTTTTCAAGTTGACCAGCCGTGAAAAAATTTCTTCGGGTATTTTTTTCGTCCAAATACTGCTGGCGTCCCCGGGCCTGAAGTTGGATTTTCGCAATAGCACCGTGTCGTTCATTAACTCGTGAAGATAAGAAACGAACATTTCCTTACCCAAAGTTTTGTCCATCGCTCCGATCTTGGTAAGTATCGGCAGTAAATCAAGAACCCACGGCTCTTCGGAGTGTTCAACGTTATGGTTTGTCGCCAGCAAATTACCCAGGGTCGTTTTACCGGAGCGGTATAGACCCGTTACAATCACGGTTTGGAAATTCAAATAAAATTTACCCGACGGAAAGGAATATTTAACTTTTGAACTCATTCTTAATAAAATAAGGCGAACTAAACAGTTTGCAAGCCGCCATCCACCTCTTTTAATAACCCTAAAATCTGTTTTTGAGACAATTTTCTGGCAAACTCCGAAGAGTAGCTCCTGTTCGCTTTTTTGCGCTGGCCCGTATATTGGCTTTTGTGATTGTACCCCCAAACATCTTCACGAGGCGTCAAAACATACATTTCTTTTGTTTCCAAAACACTCTCTGCTTCGTGGTGCGCTAAAAGATGTTCGTGTTTTTTTTCTCCTTTTCGCAGTCCCATAATTTTGGTCTTTATCTCGGAGGGATTTTTCCCAAAAATTCCGGAGTAATGCTTGATGGCGGATTTCACCAAATCGCCGAGTTTTATTGCCGGCATTTTTAAAACAAAAATTTCCTGTCCCTTGGTAAGAACCGCCGCCAGCAAAACAAGATTAACCGCTTGAGGAATGGTCATCACGAAACGGGTCATATTCGGGTCGGTTACCGTTACCTGGCCATTTTTCAAAATTTGATTTTTAATCAGCGGAAGAATGCTTCCTGAAGACCCGAGAACGTTTCCGAAACGAACACAGGTGTACTTGGTCTTGGTGTTTCCGCGATAATAATACGAATTCAAAATCAACTTTTCGGCCATCAGTTTGGAAACCCCCAGCACCCCTTCCGGATTTGCCGCCTTGTCGGTTGAGATCGCAACAACTTTTTCAACACCGGAATCCCTTGCCACGCTAATTATATTTTGCGTTCCCAAAATATTGGTGGCTACCGCCTCAAAAGGGTCGTTATCGCAAATATCAACGTGTTTCATGGCCGCGGCATGAAAAACAACATCTATGTTTTCCATAGCGAGCCGTAGCCTGCTTTTGTCTCTTATGTCGCCTATTATAAAACGAACTAAGTGGTTTTTTTCGGGACCAAATTCTTGCTTAAGTTTATAGTGGGCATATTCGCTTCTGGCAAAAACCCTTATGGTTTTTGGCTCAAAAGTGGCTAATTGGCGCACAATTTCGGAGCCAATGGAACCGGTGCCCCCCGTAACCAAAATGCTTTTGCCTTTAAATTCTTTATTAAAATCGGTCATGTTTATACCCCGTCTATCTTATAACCTTTTACCGTCTCGGCAAGTTTCCGGCAAATATATTCGGTATCGGATTTCTCAAGCCCAATATAAAACGGCAGGGCGACGGAAGAACTGCTTATTGCTTCAGACACGGGAAAATCTCCTTCCTTAAAACCAAAACCTTTGCGATAAAAATCAAAAAGATGAATTGACGGGAGATAGGGCTTGGTCGCAATGCCGAACTCCGCCATTTTTTTAATAACTTCGTCCCGGTTGATTTGCGGATTTTTAATACGCGCCACGTAAAGAAACCAGGTGTGGGTATTATCCGGATGCGTTTCGGGCGCGATCAATAAATCATCATATTTTTTAATTTCTTCCTCGTACCAACCGGCTATTTCCCGCCGTTTTTCTATAACGCCGGCGAGCTTTTTCAGCTGTCCGATTCCCAAAGCCGCGCCCATTTCGGTAATGCGATAATTATAGCCCAACATTTGGTGGTCCAACCATTGCATATTTTGAGCCCGCCCCTGATTGCGAAGACTCCGGCATAGGCTGTCAATTTTTTCGTCGTTGGTTACAATCATTCCGCCCTCGCCCGTTGTCATTTGTTTATTCGGATAAAACGAGAAGGCCGCCGCGTCTCCGAAAGTCCCGACTTTTTGGCCTTTATGTTCCGCCATAATGCTTTCGCAGGCGTCCTCTATGACTTTTAAATTATGGCGCTTTGCCAGCTCCGTAATTGGACGCATGCCGCACGACTGTCCGAATATATGAACCGGCAATATGGCTTTTGTTTTCGGTGTTATCTTCTTCTCCGCCTCTTTCGGGTCCATGTTAAAAGTCAGCGGGTCAACATCCGCAAAAACGGGCTTTGCCCCCATATATAAAATCGCGTTAGCCGAAGCGACAAAAGAAAAAGGCGAGGTGATTACCTCATCTCCCTCTTTAATACCGAGAGCAATAAGCGCCAAGTGAAGCGCCGCGGTTCCGCTTGAGACGGCGCTGGCATATTTTACGCCCAGCATTTCGGAAAACCTTTTTTCAAATTCCTCAATCTTAGGTCCGATGCTCAAAGTGCCGGAACGAAGAACTTCAAGAACAAGTTTTTCTTCTTCCTCGTCAATATAAGGCTTGGCCATTTGATATTTTTTTTCCATTTATCTTATTTTTGCGGACGTTTTTTAACCACGCGCGCCGGAACCCCGAAAGCGATAACGTTTGACGGCAAGTCTTTTGTAACCAAACTATGCGCCCCGACAATCGTGTTTTCGCCGACGGTAACGCCGGGCATCACAACACTGTTTGCGCCGATACAAGCCCCTTTTTTCAAAACCACGGGTCCGTTTTTACCGCTTATGGTATCGGCCGACATTATGGAGCAATGGGGGCCGATCTCAACATTATCTCCAACTGTAACGCCGTTATGCGCGAAAATTACGACAAAAGAGCTAATGTCGGTATATTTGCCCAGCTTTAAATTTTCCGGATGCAAAACCTTCCAATGCCACTTGGTAAGTTCGTGATGTTTAATTTTAGGAATTTTCCATTTTTTAAATCTCTGATTCATATTTTTGATCTTAATAAGTTATTTTTTTACCTAGTAGCTTCAGCTCAAGATTAACACTTTCCAAAATTTTGGCAATCCTTAAGCCGGTTTTCCCGTCGCCCCACGGGTTTTTGACTCCGGACAAAAACTTTTTATATTCCTCGTCTTCCAGAGATTTTTTAATGGCGTCAAAAATTTCATTTCTGTCATATCCGACATCAATCACGTTTTGCCCCCTTTGGCGTCCTTGCTGGCGGGTCCCGATATTTACAACGGGAACCTTAAACGACGAGGATTCAATGCAGGCTCCCGAAGAATTTCCGACCCAAACCACGGCTTCCCTTTCAGAAGCCAGAAATGTTTTATACTCCAGACTGGGAAATATATGGAACAAAGGATTATTTTTTTCTTTTTCTATTACCGCTATCATTTCTCTGCCTCCGGCATCGGAATTCGAATATATTGCGACAACCGGCAAACCTGTTTTTTTTACCGCAGAAATCGTCTCTTCCATCTGATTGGCGGCGTTCTCAACCTCTTCGCTTACCGGATGTTGTGTCACAAGAATAAATTTGTCTTCCTGTTTCAGTTTCAGCTTGCGGTAAAGTTCTTCCTTTGTCGGCAGTTCCTCATTTAAAATAATATCCAGAGCCGGAGCACCCACAACATGAATACGCCACTCCTCTTCGCCCATTTTTTCAATACGTTTTGCTGACTCGTCCGTTGCCGGAAAATGGATACTTGCAAGCTTGATTATGGCGTGGCGGGCAATTTCATCTACGGTTGATGTTTTTTCTCCACCGTGAAGATGCCCCGTTGGAATTCCCAGATATAAACACGCGACAGCCACGCAGAGCATTTCCACCCTGTCGCCAAGGATTAAAACAAAATCGGGCTTGTTTTCGTTAAATTCCAGCGCTAATTTGTTTAAAAAATCTCCGGTAAATTTAGCCGCGCTTTCTCGGTTGTCTTTTTCGAATACCGCTTGAACCGGAACTACTTCCGGAAATTCCTTTCGGATGTGATTAATGGTTTCTCCGAATTCCGGCATAAGATGCATACCAGTCGCGTAAAGTTTGAGTTCCAGTTTGTCGCTCGCCCTTACGGCTTTAAGCACCGGCGTCATCAGCCCGAAATCAGCCCTAGTGCCTGAAACATAAGCAATTTTCTTTTTTTTCATGTGAAATGCTCCGTTTTAATCAGTTCGTCTTTTTGAATATCGGCTTTGGCCACGGCGCCGACTATTTTATAAAAATGCTTGGGTTGCATACCCGTTCCGGGACGTTTTATGGTTAAGTTTTCAACGGAAAACTTCTCCCCCGCTTTAATATCGCGCGAAGCCACGACGCTTTTTCTGGCGACACTCATATATTGCAACTCTGGCAAAAGCGGTTTCTTTTCGGGCGAGCCCATTAAGATTTCCGCGTCTTCAGAAGTCATGCCCATAACCTGAATCGTTTTTTCAAAATCTTTCGGCATCTTTTTAAGCACGGACACCATCTCCTTAAACTCACCCGGCTGGGTGGAAGCCACGTGATCGGGCCCCGACATGTTGCGATCAAGCGTAAAATGCTTTTCTATCATGCAAGCGCCTAACACAGCCGCCAAAGCAGATGCCTGATAGCCAACCGTATGGTCGGAATACCCGATAACAGTCCTCAGTTCCTTCATAAAAGTCTGCATCGTGCGAAGATTTACGAATTCCGGAGCGCAAGGATAATCGGTAGTGCAGTGAAAAACCAAAATCTGGTCGTTGCCGGCTTTTTTTATCGCTTCCACGGCTTCTTTCACTTCCTCCAAGTTAGACATGCCGGTTGATATAAGCATCGGCTTTCCAAACTTCGCGGCGTATTCCAGAAGCGGAAGATTCGTCAAATCCCCGGATCCGAACTTAAACGCCGGAACGTCGTAATGCTGAAGTAAATCAACCGATTCCATTCCGCCATGCGGAGTGGAGATGAAAATAATTCCTTTTTCTTTCGCGCGTTTAATTAGCGCCGGATACCAGTCTTCTTTAAGCTCCAACCTTCTTAACATTTCAACTTGCGAATCTTCTTTGCCGATATTTCTTTTTTGATAGTCGGCCATCTTTCCCGCGGAGGTCACCACCTGTTCCGCGCGAAAAGTCTGAAATTTCACCGCGTCCGCCCCCGCGTCAGACGCGGCGTCAATCAGTTTCAAAGCCAAGTCAAAACTGCCGTTATGATTAACCCCCGCTTCGGCAATGACAAAAACCGGATGTTCTTTTCCAACCAAACGGTCTCCTATTTTTAACGCGCGGGGTTCGGTTTTCATAATTTTTGATATTGGCCGGTTTTAAATGCCTTTTCAAGAGCAAAAAGGGTTCTTAAATTTTTGGTGTTTTCTTCAAACGAAAAAGGGTATTCGGCCCGACCGTGCACGGCGTCCAAAAACGCCTTGATTTCATCGTTATACATTTCCTCCTCGTTCACATACCCTTTTTCGGGATTGCCCTTCGGCACCGGAATAACGCTCGTTGATTTGGAATCGGTATCATAAACTTTTATTTGGTGGTCAAACCTTTCCCAATCAAGCACACCCTCCGTTCCCAAAACACGCAAAGTGCGTGCGGGTTTTCTGGAAATAACATCAACCAGCACGTTGCCCAGTATCCCGTTTTCGTATTTTAGGCTGGCTAAAATAATATCATCGGCATCCATATCCAAATCCGAAACCTTGCCGATAATTCCGGAAACATCGGATGGGTTGGATCCTATAATCCAGTTAAGCCAAATCAGCTCAAAGGGCAGCATTTCACGGCACGCTCCCGTTTCTTTTTTTGAAAAATAAACCTCGCGATAATCCTCCCACGGATGCCAGTCCGGCAAATACTGCCCCATGTTGTACTGGAAGGCCAGAATCTTCCCTATTTTTCCTTCGCCAAGAATTTTTTTAATCATTTTAATCGGCCTGTAAAAACGAAATGTGCAGGACGGAGCCATAACAATGCCTGAATCTTTGTTTTCAAAAATCTCTTTATATCCGTCTTCGGACGTCGGATGCTCAACAAAAAAATGTTTTTTGCGGGATATGGCGTACCTGATGTAATCTCCGTGCGTGTCGGGAGGAGAAGAAATTATAAGAGCGTCAAAATCATTTGGTGAAACTTTCTTATAATCATCAACGGTTTTTATTCCGTATTTTTCTTCCGCTTCTTTTCGTCTTTCAGGCGTAGGATTATATCCCACAATATCCTTTTCGTTATTCGCGAAAAGATTGCGGATCCTTCTTTTGCCCATTGATCCCAGGCCGACTATTAAAAATCTTGTTTTCATCTTTTTTTAATTATAGTTTTAATTTTATTTTTATTTTTATAGAGCAATTCGGCCAAAGCCCAGTCTTCGGGCGCGTCCAGATCAACCGAACGCCATTTGTCGCAAACAACAGCCTTGGTGTTTTTGGTAATGATGCTTTTTTCTTTTAATAGCGCCGGAGTTTTTACTATATAAACAAATCCGTTCAAAAGATATGCCTCTCTCCATGCTTGGATATTGGTTGATTTAACCTCCGTTTTGTTCGCTAAAATAATGTTTTGTTTGTTATTCAGCCAATAAAGGCGCGGATGGGTTGGCGTCACAGTAAGAGCGGTTGTGGCGTCGGTTTGTTTCATTAAATTCCAACACGCGTTTACGTCCTTTTGCTCTACCAAGGGCGAGGTAGTTTGCAGAATCATAACATGGGTCGGTTCGTATCCTTCGTCTTTGTTTAACCTGTTCAAAAGATGGATAATCGCGTCAACAACCTGCGCCTTGTCGCCGGCGAGTTTCCGTGGACGGAGATATGGCGTCTCGGCGCCGTATTTTTTTGCGATTGATAAAATTTTCTGCGAATCGGTATCAACAATCACTCGGTCAATCCACGGATTTTTTTTGGCATGCGAAATCGCGTAAGCGATCAGCGGTTTACCCAAAAACTTTTTTATGTTTTTGTTTTTAATTCTTTTAGAACCGGAGCGGGCCGGTATGATTGCGAGAAGCTCTTTTTTCATCAACTTACTTGGTGTTTTAATTTCCACTCGCCGTTAATTTTTTCCCAAAGATGCGGCGGCCTCCATGAATCAACCACCTCCCAAAAATGTTTTTCGTCAATATCCAGATATTCCAGAAATTCTTTAAAATATTTCTTGGGAAACTCGCCGTCATAACGCCTGACCAGCGCCACGCCTTCTTCACGGGTTATATGACCGTCCCGTATTTCATGCGCCGCATCGGATGTTGCTCGTCCTATTCCGAATTTTATGAATGCCAGATAAAAATGAAATCCGTCGGTTTTGTCATCCAAGCTCGCGTATTTTGAATACGTCCCTTCGGAACGGCCTTCTTCGTTCGCGGTAAACCCGGTATATTTTTGGGCGTAATAAAAATTTTCCTGCGGCACCCATTTTTTATAATAAGAGAGCCAGTGCATCTGGGCGCCCAACTTTTCAATGTCCTCTTTTTTGGGAGGACGGTAAAAATCAAAAGACGGATCTTTGATTTCTTCTTTAGAAAAAATTCCCATCTCATTCCCCGCTTTCAGAAGATCGTCCACTCCCCTGCCTTTGTAATAAAGATCATTCCAATCGTCCGTTGATTCGTAGGGTTTTTCCGCGTTTTTAGCAAACCCGCTGTATTCGGCCTCTCCATTCTCGCCGTAAAACATAAGCGGTATCCCGAACTTTACCGCCATCTGAAAACCATAAGTTTTTTGCCCATAGCCAAACGGCTGCCAGGCGTCGCCCGCGACCTCAAAAGCGACGCGAGAGAGTTTCCTGTGCAAAATCCCGTTTGGAAAACAATTCAGGGCGGTAAAGCCGGATTTTACGAAATTTTGAAAATTTTTCCATCCGATATCGGTGTATATAAACGGCGCCCAGGTTACGCACAAAGGGTGCATTCCGTATTTTGTTTTTAAAAGATGCGCGGTGTATCCGCTGTCTTTGCCTCCGGAGGAAGGCACTAAAACATCATAACTCCCGTCCGAAGAACGGTATTTATCGCAAACCTCGGCCAGTTCTTTTTCGCGGCTCTCCCAGTCAATTTCATTATGTTTCCTCCGGGCATAATGGCAGGCGGAGCAGACGCCGTTTTCGTCAAAAGTAAGCCGGGGCCGCTGGTTGGACACAACGCATTTGGCGCAAAATTTCACTTCTTTGGGCTGATTTTCCAGCTGTTTATCTAATTTTTTAGCCTCGGGCATCTAAATAATTTTAATGAAATTTTTAATAATTTCAAGACCAAATTTCCCGCTTTTTTCGGGATGAAACTGACAGCCGTAAATGTTTTTTTCATAAATAGCCGAGCAAAATTCAAAACCTCCGTAATTTGACATTGCAAGTGTGTTTTCTTTGCTTGACGGTTTAAAAATATAAGAATGAACGAAATACATGTCAATATTTTTGTCCAATTTATCAAAAATTGTTTTATTCCAGTCGTCCTTTTTTGGCGGACATATTTTGTTCCAGCCGACGTGAGGGATTTTTTCTTTCACTGTTTCAGGAAATTTAACCACTTCGCCTTTTATTAAATCCAGCCCGTCAAAAACGCCGAACTCATAGCCCTTGGAAAGCATTAACTGCGCCCCCAAGCAAATTCCCAGAATCGGCTTTCCTGAACCCGCGAATTCTTTAATGCCGTCCGCAAGGCCTCTTACTTTCAGACCATTCATGCCCGCTTCAAATGCCCCCACTCCCGGCAAAACGACGGCGTCGGCTGAACGCAAACCCGAAAGCTCGTCGGTAATAAAAGCGCTGTCGGTAAAAAGACCAAGCGCTTTGGAAATGCTGTATAGATTGCTCAAGCCGTAATCAATAATCGCGATTTTAGGGCTCTTTTTCATAATCTGACATTAATCTTTTTACTATAAAGATGCCGTTTAAGTTCCTCGGTTGAAAAATTTTTATAGTGAAGCGAGGAAGAAAGGGCGACGGCGTCGGCTTTATCTTTCAAAATGACGCCTTCAACAGTTTGAAAATTTCCCGCTCCCCCATGAGCTATAACCGGAATGGGCGCCCATGAGGTAACGGCGGACACCAGTTCCGATTCGTATCCGGCTCCCGTGCCGTCCCTGTCAATTGAGGTAATTAAAATCTCGCCAACACCCAAATCCACGCCTCTTTTCGCCCATTCTACGGCGTCAATTCCGGTTTTTTCTCTCCCCCCATCGGTATAGGCTTCCCATTTTCCCGCGCCGACTTTTTTCGCTTCAATAAATAACACAATGCATTGCGAACCAAAAATCTTTGATGCTTCTTTTAAAAAATCGGGGTTTTTTACCGCATGGGTGTTAATAGCAACCTTATCCGCTCCCACCCTAAGAGCGTTTCTAATATCCTGAATGGTTCTGATTCCTCCGCCAACCGTAAATGGAATAAAAATATCGCGAGAAACCGATTTTAGAAGTTCAAAATCAAAATTTCTCTGATATAAACTGGCGACGATATCCAGATAAATAATCTCATCGGCCCCATCTTCGTAATAGCGCCCCGCGAGCTCCTCCGGATTGCCGACAATCCTCAACGCTTCGGTATGCACCGGCTTTACCACATTCGGCCCTTTTACATGAAGCAGAGGAATAATTCGTACATTTTTTGCCATCGCCATTACGAACTCTTTTTAATTATAAGGGTGCCGTTGAGCAGCAGGGCGTCTAAATCGGATTCTGTAAATGTATGCCAGGCGTCTTCGGCGTTCCTGACAATCGGCTCGCCGTGCAAATTAAACGAGGTATTTAAAAGAGCGCCGACTCCGGTGGCCTTTTCAAATTCCTGAATCAATTCGTAGTATTCGGGATTCGCTTCCTTTTCCAATATCTGCGGGCGCGCGGTAAAATCAGCGGGATGAATCGCGGCTTTAAGGTGCTCGCGGCCCAGGGGCGTGGTGTCAAAAGCCAAAGTCATAAAAGGCGATTTCAAATTCTTGGGATTTACCAGATAGTCTTTGGCGCGATAGTCCAGAATTGACGGCGTAAAGGGCATCCAAAAATCGCGGTATTTTATCTTATCATTAATCGTACGGATATTATCAAAATTAGACGGATGACAAAGAATGGAGCGATTCCCCAAAGCCCGGGCCCCGAACTCGCCTCTGCCGACACACCTCGCCACAATCTTGTTTTTAACCAATAAGTCCGAGATTTGCTTATTTGACGCGCCGTAAACCACCTCGTATTTGTCCGCAATATTATATTTCGCGATAAGTTCTTTTATTTCGTCATCGGTTATGGCGTAGCCCAGATAAACATTAGTTGGCGTTTTTGGAGCAACCCCTTTTTCTGCTGAAACTGCAAATGCCGCGCCGATAGCATTAGACTCGTCTCCGCCCGAAGCCGGCACAAAAAAATGGTTTAATCCGTCAATTTCACCCAAAGATTTATTCGCCTTAACGTTCATCGCGAGTCCTCCGCTATAAACAAGAGAATCAACCCCGAGATGCTTCAAAACGTTTTTCGCCCAATCCACGATAACTTCCTCCACCCATTTCTGGAGACCTCCGGCAACGCCGTCAAAACGAACCCCCTCCAGCTTGTCTTTGAAATAAAAATACATATCGGATGGCTTTTTGTCCCACTTAAAATCAATGCCGTCCGTAACCAGAGTTTCTTTAAATACTTCATAAGCCGGCTTTGAAATGTAATCTTTGGCGTAAGGGGCGAGGCCCATGACCTTGTATTCGTGTTCAAACGGCTTCATTCCCAAAAGGAGCGTCATATAACGATAAATCCTCGCCAGATTGCACATGGCCGTGCCGTGAACTTTTGTCAGTCTTCCGTTTTCGGCAACATAAACCGAGGCGTTTTCGCCGTCTCCCCAGCCGTCGGCGGTGATTACCCCGATTTTTTTTGAACGATCAACGGGTGAAGCATAATAAGCGTATGAAGCGTGGCACAAATGATGGTTGATGAATAAAACTTTTTCTGGGCTTATGCCTATTTGCCTCACTATGGCATTCACTCTTTCCTTATTAAATGCTTCACCCCATTTCTCTTTCGGTTCCGTTTCCATAAACCCGAAATCATATTTAGCGGTATCACTGAAACGCTTGTCCTTCATTATGTCTTCCCAAAAAGAAGATGTTTTATTTTCAAGCAAAACAGGTTTCCAATATTCATGCATTTCTCGTAAATAGTCCGGGATTTTAAATCTCGTTATTCTTTTTATTTTTATATCAACCGGGTCTAAAAAGTTTCCGGTGTATGCGACAAAATCAATTTCTTCCGGCTTGATGCCGGTGAGTCTTAAGGCCTCGGGCACGGTGTCAAACGGGTACCCGACATCGTTTTTTTCCCTCGAAATGCGTTCTCTGGATGCCGCGTATAAAACCTCGCCGTCTTTTACTAAGGCAGCCGTGGCATTATGGTCTTCGTTTATTCCAAGTATAATCATGCGGATTTAAAATTTATTTAAAGCTTACAACATTGCTAAAGCCCAGTCAACGTGTTATATTTTCGAATAATGACTTCTAGGGAGACGAAAATATGCCTTTTTCTGCAAAGACGATTCGCTCCGATCGGCCACACGATGGCCGTTATTCTGAATAAAAAATACGGCGTTGAACAATTTTGCGGATACGTGAGCATGCGCTCAAATCTTGAGTTATTAAAATCCAGCAAGAACCCCCGCTACACTAAATTAATATTGGACGAGGACATATACAAATTCTATAAAACCGAGTCCGTAGATTTAAATTATCTAAATTTGCTGGAAAAAGAATACGGCATACCTAATTTGTGGCCCTTTGTTGATTCCGACCGCATCGTGCGCCACGGTCTCTTTTTAAGGGAGTATCCGTACGATTTTCCGCTCCACAGCCATGAAGATATGCTGAAATTAACGCAAGTTTACGCAAAAGCTGCGATTCAATTTTTAGAAGAAGAAAAACCGGATGTAATCATTTTTCCGGTCATTGAGGGTTTAACCACCCTGCTTTTGTATCATATCGCCCAAAAGAAGGGCATTAAAACATTGTTTATACAAACAAGCCGCGTAGGCAACAAATATACCATCACCGAACAATACGACGACTTAAGCTATGTGCGGCAAACTTTTGAAAAGCTAAACAAGGGAGATGCCTCCTGTCCGGAATACCGCAAGCTGGCGCAAAAATTTTTAGCGGACTTTCGCGACAAACCGGCGTCCCACGAGCCGACGGATGTCCCTTCCCAAAGACCGATTACAAGAAAACAGCAATTCGCTTTTTTGTCTCCGCGCAAAATCGGCACGTCAATTTTCTGGATAATAAAAATATTTATTGATTATCTGCAAGACGCTTTCAGGGACGATCACACAAAAATAAAACCGTGGCATCATGTCTTTGACCGGACCAAAAGAAAAATACGGGTGCTGGTCGGATTTGAAGATTTATACGACGAAGCTGATAAAAACGAGGATTTCGCTTTTTATCCTCTGCAAAAAGAGCCGGAAATATCCATAACTTTGTTTGCCCCATTTTTTAAAGACCAGTTGTGGCTAACCCGGCAAATAGCCCGTTCGCTGCCGATTCACTATAAACTTTATGTAAAAGAACATCCGTCAATGTTCAGTTATCGTCCCAGAAAATATTACAAAGAACTTAAAAAAATACCCAACGTAAAATTAATCAGGCCCTCGGTGTCAAGTTTTGATCTGACAAAAAACGCGAAGCTCATAGCCACAATTACCGGCACCGCCGGATGGGAAGGAATATTGCTGAAAAAACCGGTAATCACGCTGGGCGACGTGTTTTATAGCGCGCTCCCGATGGTTAAAAATTGCAAAACCATAGAAGAGCTTCCTTATATCGTTAAAACGCAGTTGGAAAATTTTAATTACGACGAAGAAAAACTTATTAATCTTATAACCGCCATTTACAGGGAAAGCGCTCCCTTGGACCTGTCGCAAATATGGGACATAGAAGGAGGGAGCCAGGCGGAAAAAAAAGAGGAGGAGATAATGCCCATTGTGGATCTGATTGCCGAAAAATTAAACCTGAAAGCAATATGATCCGGGAACACTCGGATTTGTTGAAAAAAATATCCGGCATCCCGGGCAGCGTTTCAAAAAAAGAGGCGATATATCTCTATAATCTGGCAAAAAAATGCAAAAGCGGAGTTATTGTTGAACTCGGCTCGTGGTACGGAAGATCAACGATATGTCTCGGGTTGGGATCCAGGGCGGGATACGGCGTAAAAGTTTACGCCATTGACCCTCACACCGGAAGCCCGGACCAGCGCACCTACCAAAAAGTAAACACTTTTGAGACGTTTAAACAAAATATCAAAAATGCCGAGCTTGAATCCGTGATTGAGCCGGTTGTCGCCACATCGGAGGAAACGGCAAAAAACTGGGACTTGCCGATAGAACTAGTGTTCGCGGACGCAAGTTATTACGACTACGAAGAAACAAAAAAGGATTTTTTCCTGTGGTCAAAATTTTTAACGGAGGGAGGAATTTATACCATGCACGGCACCGTGCCTTCCGTATCGGGCATTTTGGAGGGAATTCCCCTGCATGGCTGGGAGGGGCCGAGGAGATTTTTGAAAGATTTTATTTTCGGCTCTAAAAATTTACGAGTTATTGCGGTAAAAGGAACAATAACCGCGATCCAAAAAACACAAAAATTGACGGCTCTAGATAAAATAAAAAATCGCGCCTTTCAGCTAAAAAGCGCGCTTCTTCGTCTTAACTATAGAATATATTTAATATTCACCTCTCTGCCCTCGCCCGTCAAAAAAACACTCAAAGCAATTTTTCACGCTTAACATGTTCTAAATCGTGTTCGGCCATGAGGCGGACGAGATCCTTAAACGCGGTTTTGTGTTTCCAGCCAAAAACTCTTTCGGCTTTTGAAGAATCTCCTTGTAAAAAATCGACTTCGTTGGGCCTAAGGTGGGCGGGATTAACTTCAATAACAACTTTTTTTGTTTTACGGTCAATCCCTTTTTCTTCCAGCCCACCCCCACCCCATTCAATATCCATCCCGAAAAATTTAGCGGCTTCCTCGGCAAATTCCCGAACGGTGTGCATTTCACCCGTGGCAATCACAAAATCGTCGGGCTTGTCTTCCTGAAGCATGCGCCACATTGCCTCAACATAGTCTTTGGCAAAACCCCAGTCCCTTTTGGCATCCAAATTTCCAAGTTGAAAACGTTCCTGAAGTCCGTGTTTAATCTTCGCGAGCGAGATGGTAATTTTTCGCGTCACAAAATGCTCTCCTCTCCTCGGGGATTCGTGGTTAAACAAAATCCCGGAGCAAATAAATAAGCCGTGCTTGTTTCTGTAGCCGGTTACGTAATCTTCGTGGGCTTTTAACTTCGCCCGTCCATACGGGCTTACCGGCTGAAACAACGAGCCTTCATTTTGCGGAGGATTGGTTCTTCCGAACATTTCGGAGGTTGAGGCCTGGTAGATGCGGGCTTGAGGGCATACTCGCATCGCTTCATTTACCAGCCGTCCCACCCCGTAGTAATTAACTTCCGAAGCCTCTTCCGGACACTGAAAAGAAATGCCGACATCCGATTGGGCGGCTAAATTATAAATTTCGTCCGGCTTGGAAATTTCAAGCGCGCGCTCAATCGACGCGCTGTCGCGCATATTGCCGTATATAATTTTAATTTTTTCCAGCTTACCGGGTTCCTTAAAACGAATCATCGGGTTATTGCTCGTCCTTCTCACCAAGCCATATACATCGTACCCCTTACCAAGCAAAAACTCCGCCAGATAAGAGCCGTCTTGGCCCGTTATTCCTGTGATAAAAGCGCGCTTAGACATGTCATTAAAAAATAAACTTTAATAGGTATTCTGTCAATCTTTGTTTTCTTTTCCAAAATAGCCGTTTAGGTTGAAAATGTGCCTCCCTGCGGGACTTGCGACCAAACTTTTCATCAAAACATTCATCGCTATAATGACTTGGCGCGGATCAATATCGGGTTCTTTCAATCGTTCATAACATTGGCGCGAAAGCTCTTTTCGCAGTTGGGCGTCCTCGCCCAGCCGTTCAATTTTCCGCGCGAGATCGTCGGCATTCTCCGGCTCAAACGTCAGGGCGCTTTTACCCACCGACCACGCAAGTCCGGTGCCGGAAGGCACAATTGTCGGAAGTCCGAACACCATGGCCTCGACCAAAGAAATAGCGGAGGTGAAATACGCGCCCCATCTCGGCAGCAAATAAATATCCGCCTGTTTCATATACTCCAAAAATTGTTCACGCGATAACCACCCGGGAAATTCCACGTGTTTTTCCAAACCAAGGTCTTTGACCATCTGACGCACTTTATCTTCTTCGGGACCCGACCCCCCCAAAATCAGCCTGAATTTTTCTTTGTTTTTGACCTTCGCAAATCCCGCAAGCATCAAATCGTATCCCTTCCCGGCCGCCATTCGACCGGAATAATACAGTATGACCCTTTCATTTTTTCCGACCCTGTTTCGGTACGACCATTCCGTAATCCCCGCGTTTTTCATGGTTTCCACCATCGGATATGTATCGCCGATCAAAAGAGTTCGCGCGGCGGGTTTCAATCCAAACTTATAATGCACCCGGTTAAGAAGCGGGTTTATCCCGGAAACAAAATCCACACAGGACGCAAGGCGCGTGAGAATAAATCGATCAATAAACCAGCGTATCTTTTTTTTGACGCCCGTTAAAATGTTTGTAAAAGAAAATTTCTTCCGCGCTTGCCCTTGAAAAATCTGGGAAACATATTCGTCCATGACCAACGGGGGGCGGATGAGATGCGCGAATACCGGACGCTTGCCGCCGAGCAAGCGGTATAGTCCCGCGCCGTACATAAACTGGCCGTCGATGTGAAAAATGTCGCAATTATTTTCGTGTTTTTTTAAAATCTTAAAAACATTCCAGTGAATCGGCAACAAGTGAGGAGAAATGACGCGCTCTTCAACCAGTTTAAAAGGCATTGGTTCTTTGAGATCGTTGAAACCGGAAAAAACGGTAACGCACGTTACGTCATTTCCCAGCTTCATCAGTTCTTTCATCATATACGTAAGTTCAATGACGGAGCCCGCGGCCGTGTTGGCGCTCTTCATTTTTGACGTGACAAAATAGATCTTCATGAGCCTAGATGACAAACATATATTTTTGTGCCATTATGGACTATTATGGACAAAATTTTTCATAAAGGCAAGCTTATCGGCATCAAAATAACGAAACTGGGTAAAAAAACACAGCCAATTACCGACGCGAAAGAATATATGCAGTTTTTGACCATCAAACACCCAAAAGGCACTCGCCTTGATTC
>MHMQ01000006.1 GCA_001819395.1 Candidatus Niyogibacteria bacterium RIFCSPLOWO2_01_FULL_45_48 | reverse complement strand
CGCCGAAAAAATGTTCGGGTTGGTCAAGGAGAAAGTCAACAAAAGCGTAAACGCGGTTTTGAAAATGGCCTCGGAAAGAAAAATCAGCTCCCGTAAAGCGGCTATGGAAATCGCCCTTAAGAAATTGCTATAATCTAGATATAATGCTGGATGTCAAATTTATTCGGGAAAACCCCGATCTTGTAAAACAGGCCGTTCGTAAAAAAAGGCTGGAATTTGGCGTTGACGAGTTTTTAGTTTTGGATGAAAACAAAAGAAAATTAATGGCCGAGGTTGAAGAGCTTAGAGCCAAACAAAACAGGGCGTCTGATCGCATCTCAGCGATTGCCGATGAAAACGAAAAAAACGCGGCGGTAAAGGAGTTGAGGGAACTTAAAGACGTTCTTTCCGGTAAAGAGTATGAGTTTAAAAAAATCGACACCGAATGGCGCAGGCTTATGCTTGATGTCCCGAATATTCCCGATCCTTCAGTTCCGGACGGAGCCGACGAGAGAGACGCGAGAGAAGAACGCAAATGGGGCGAACCGCGTAAATTTGATTTTGAGCCCGTTGGCCACATAACACTTATGGAGCGTCTTGATTTGCTTGAACTTGAGCGGGGGACCAAGGTTTCCGGATTTCGCGGATATTTTTTAAAAAATGAAGCGGCGCTTCTTTCGCAAGCAATATGGCTTTTTGTCCTAGCCAAACTTAAAGAAAAGGGCTACACGCCCGTTCTTGCGCCCGTTTTGGTCAAAGAAGAAAATCTTTTCGGCTCGGGACATTTTCCGCAGTCTAGAGAAGACGTTTACAAAACCCAGGATGATTTATATTTGTCGGCCACTGCCGAAATACCGATGATGGGAATGCATTCCGACGAGGTTATTCCTGAATCCGAATTGCCGAAAAAATATGC
The DNA here is from genome assembly GCA_001819395.1 of Candidatus Niyogibacteria bacterium RIFCSPLOWO2_01_FULL_45_48. GTDB lineage: Bacteria > Patescibacteriota > Minisyncoccia > HO2-45-28 > HO2-45-28 > HO2-45-28. The sequence continues at coordinate 4,120 of MHMQ01000006.1, read as the reverse complement.
CGCATTTTCCCCTTGTTTCAGGCGGGAAGCAGGTTCTTACGGCAAAGACACCAAAGGAATCTATCGATTGCACGAATTCTACAAAGTTGAACAGCTTATTTTAAGCCGGTCCGATCATCAGGATTCGGTGCGTTTGCACGAAGAAATCACAACCAACGCCGAAGAGGTGGTACAGGCTCTCGGTTTGCCCTACCGGATTATTACGCTTGCGGGGGGCGATATTGGCCGAGCACACGTAAAGACATACGACATAGAGGTCTGGATACCTTCAGAACGCCGATATCGCGAATCACACTCGTCTTCCTACTACCATGACTTCCAAACGCGAAGGCTGAACATTCGCTATAAATCAAAAGAAGAAGAAACGCGTTTTTGTTATTCTCTCAACAATACCGCCATTGCCACTCCCAGAATACTCATATCAATTCTGGAAAATAACCAGCGTTCTGACGGTTCGGTTGAAATTCCCGAAGTTCTGCGTAAATATACGGGTTTTGATTTGATAGGGCCCAAAACATAATAAAATATGGCGCTTGAAGTGTCGCAAAAATTTAAAGGCCGGAAAAGGCTGATTTTTTTTAAATGGTTTTTTTTGATACTGATAATTCTTGCCGTTTCTTTTGTCGGGTCAATTTACGCCCTCGGACGGGCGTTTCGTTTGAATAAAATAGAAGTGGCCGGAAATGAACGCGTGTCCGCTGGCGATATTCAAACCAAAGTCACGGATCTCCTGGCTGGCGGCCTTTTTCCGCTGTGGCCGGAAGAAAATATTTTGTTTTTGAGTCCCGAAAACATCGCCGAAAACATTAAAAGCCAATTCTCGGCAATAGACCAAATAACGATACGCCGGGATTTTTTGAATAGAATTTTGCGGATAAATATCAAAGAAAGAGACAGCTGGGCGGTCTGGTGCTCCGAAAAGTGTTTCTACCTTGACTCCAGCGGAGTCATTTTCCAGCCTGCGCCGCAATTTTTCGGAGATCTCGTTTTAAAAATAACCGACAAACGCGCCGAAAACTTCAATTTGGGCGATACGGTAATTGCCAAAGAAACTCTCAGAAAGTTAGAAGGTTTTATCTCCGGAATCAAAAACAAAAACAGCTTTTACGTAAAAACAGCGGAAATTCTGCCCGGACCGACATTTTGGCTTTACGCCGATTCGGGACTTAAAATCATCCTTGATAACGAAACGGATTTTGAGCGCGCGCTTGAGAATTTCCAGATTTTTACGAACTCTTTTCCTGAAAAAAAATTACAAACGATGGATTATGTCGATCTGCGGTTTAACGACAGGACTTTTTATAAATCACTTCCTGTTTTCTAAGGCGTTTTTGAGGGTTTCTCTGTTTAAGTACTCGAGCTCCGCCCCTGTCGACAGACCCCGGCCGAGTCTAGTCATTTTGAGTTTTCTGTCCCGGGACAAAGGCTCTAATATTTTTTCAATATAGCGCGCGCTAAATTCCCCTTCCGGAGTGGCGCTTAAAGCCAAAATAATCTCTTTGACGGCATTTTCTTTTTTCACCCGGCCAAAAAGTTCTTTCAGCCTTAAACGGCTTGCGCTTTCGGCATCAAGCGCCGAAATTAACCCGCCAAGAATATGATAATGACCGTCGTAAACTCCTGACTTTTCCATCGTTTCAAAATCGGTATCCTTTTCAACCACAGCTATTTTGGAACGGTCTCTTGAGAGATCGAGGCATATCGGGCACAAATTCCCTCCGGCGTGGATTCTAAAACATGAGACACACTTTTTAACCGACTCGAGTTCATCCAGGGCCTTTTTTAATCCGCCGACAACCGATTTATCGGCGTTCGCAAACCAGTAGGCGAAACGCAAAGCCTGCCTCGGGCCGATACCCGGAAGCATAGAAAAAAAATTAGTTAGTTTTTCAATTGCTCCCGGTTTCATGCTTCAAAACTGGAGTATCCGCCTTTGGCCAGGCTCGAAAAACTGGTTTTATGCTGGTTGAAGTAAAGCGCGATTTGTCCCAAGGGACCGTTTCGGTGTTTTTCAATAAGAATGTCGGCTTGATTCTGGCGGTCACTATTTTGTTTGTACTTGTCCTCGCGATAAATAAACATAACAACGTCGGCATCCTGCTCAATTGAGCCCGAATCGCGGAGGTCCGACAAGCGAGGACGCGGGGGATGGCGCTGTTCAACGGCGCGCGAAAGCTGGGAAAGGGCCAGTACCGGCACATCCAGCTCCTTGGCCAGCTGTTTTAAAGAGCGCGATATTTCGGTTATTTGCTGAACCATATTATCCGACTGAACTCTCGGCTGCATCAACTGAAGATAATCAACAACTATCAGACCGAGTCCTTTGTCGGCCTTGAGGCGCCTGGCCATGGCGCGCATTTGCAAAATATTGTTTGATGCTACATCGTCAATAAAAATAGGCGCTTTGGACAAACGTTCAAGAGCTGAAGCAATTTTTGTAAAATCGTCGCTTTCGGAGGAAAGACGTCCTGTCCTTAGTTTCCACATATCAATGTCGGCTTCAGCGGCGATAAAACGGTCCACCAAGTCTTTAGACGACATTTCAAGAGAAAATATACCTACCGGAATATCATGATTTATCGCGGCATTGCGAGCGATATCCAAAGCCAAAGAGGTCTTTCCGAGAGAGGGGCGCGCGGCAAGAATTATCAAATCGGACGGCTGAAGCCCTGAAAGAACATTATCCAAATCGGTAAATCCTGTCGGAACCCCTCTAAGCCCGCCCTTATTTTTATGCAAATCGTCTATGCGTTTCCAAGCCGCGTCTAATGCGGAACCGACCGAAACAAAACTTTGTTTTAAAGAAGTCTGGGCAATCGAAAAAATTTTGCTTTCGGCTTGATCAAGAAGAACGCCAACATCCTCTTCTTCTCTGTATCCCAAATCGTTTATGTGCTGGGACGCCTCAAGCAGTTCGCGCATGACACCCTTTTTGTGGACAATTTCGGCGTAGTGACCGATATTTGCCGCCGTCGGTATGGAATTAATTAAATCAGTTAAATAAGCTCGCCCCCCGACTGTTTCAAGCGCGTTTTTTTCCTGGAGGCGGTTCGCGACCGAAAGCATATCCACCGGTTCCCGCTTTTCAATAAGCTCAATGATTGTTTCGTAAATCGTCTTATTGTTCTGGCGGTAAAAATCCGCGGAGCGCAAATAATCAATGACTTTGAAGGCGGCATTGGCATCAAGCATCAAAGCGCCGAGCGTTGACATCTCGGCTTCAAGATTTTGAGGAGGAATGCGGGTTGCGTCTGCCATGATATAGAAATTCTACCAGACCGCAAAAGACCGTCAAATCCCAAAACTGGATAAGAGGTGAATAGTAATTCGACATGTCATCTTAATTTCGTGTGTATTTCTCGAGATTTATATATATTTATCAACGTTTATTAATCTTTAATAATGCGTATTTTTAACTTTTCAACTATTGGATATCTAAATTTTTACACTTTTAAATATTTTAATTCGGACTTTATTGCAGTTATCCACAAAAAAATTTTCATTAGAGTGGTATAGGGAATAAAATTAAATAATGGCGCGAAAATTAATTCGCACAATCTCGCATAATGGCAAAGAATACTTTTCTCTGTCATACGCTTCATCATTGTCCGGTTATCATAAAGACTACCTTGGTCAGCTGATCAGGCGAGGCGAGTTAATAGGAGAACTTATAAAAAACTCGTGGTTCGTAGAAAAAAGCGTTTTTAATAAATTTTTGTTCAACAAAAAACCGACGTTAGCAGCAATCCCTCAAGAAAACAATTTATTACTCGAGGAAATTCGCGAACTAAAAGGCAAGCTGATAAACATAGAATCTAAAATAGGGGAGGGTGGCGGAATAAAAGTTTCTGTTTTAGAATCGGACGCTCCGAAAATCAAAACACCGAAGATCAATTTCTCGAGATTTATAAAATTTACAAGGAAAAAACATACCGACCCCTGGGATGTGATGCTTTTGGGAGATCCGGCTCAGGAAAATAAACTCTTAAACCTTGAAACCCTTAAACCTTTAAACTTCTTATTAAACCCTCTTTTCGTAAAATCATTTGCGTCGATTCTTATAGTTACTCTAGCCGGAACATTCGCTTTCAAAAACCCCGACTTGATATTTGCCAAATAC
>MHMQ01000005.1 GCA_001819395.1 Candidatus Niyogibacteria bacterium RIFCSPLOWO2_01_FULL_45_48 | reverse complement strand
ACTCCCATGAGGTTGCCCTCGCAGGATTTTGAGTCCTGTGCGTCTGCCGGTTCCGCCACCCGGGCCCGAGTTTCTATTAAATAATTTACTCTTTTGTCCACCCATTGTCAAAAATTTTTGGTTTGCTAACCTATGTATATTAAACTAAAAATTATGCCGGAAAGTTTACCAAACGAAAACAAATCCGAAAGCGTTTTTTGGCTTGAAACCGCGAGCATCAGCCCGAACCCTCTCCAGCCGAGGCGCGAATTTGACGAGGCCAAACTTAAGGACCTTGCCGAGTCAATAAAACAATACGGCATACTTCAGCCATTGGTTGTTGTTCGTCAGGAACGTGAGGCGGCATCAGGCATCGCGGTTGATTACGAGCTTATCGCCGGCGAGCGCAGACTCCGTGCGGCCAAAATCGCTGGACTGACCCATGTTCCGGCGCTTGTCCGTCAGGAGCCGGCGGAAAAGGTCAAGCTTGAGCTGGCGTTGATAGAAAATGTTCAGCGCGAAGACCTGAACCCAATTGAACGGGCCGTCGCTTTCAAGCAATTGATGGATAATTTCGAGATGCGTCAGCGGGATGTTGGCGTAAAAATAGGCAAAAGCAGGGAATTTGTCGCCAACACCATCCGTCTTTTGTCGCTTCCGGACTACATCCAAAAAGCAATTTCTGACAGCAGAATTTCGGAAGGGCACGCGAGAGCCTTGATGATGCTTACCGAAAAACCGGAAGAACAAGAGGCCTTGTTTAACGATATTTATTTTAAACGTCTTTCGGTCAGAGACGCCGAGAAAGCGTCGCGCCGGATCGCAGTGGATCGCGTTCGCAAGCGAGATGATATACCGGACGCCGAAACCCGTTCGCTTGAGGGACAGCTTCGTGAGGCTCTTGGCACAAGAGTATATATAGAAAGAAAAGGAATAGGCGGAAAAATATCAATTGAATTTTTTTCGGAAGACGAATTGAGGCACTTGATAAATCAGGTTGCTTTGAAGCGGGCCGAAGAGGCATCTTCCGCGGAAAAACTTTATCCGGACGAAGTCCCTCGAGCCCCATCTTTGAACAGCGAAACGAACGAAGAAGCTTTGAATACTCCTGAGCCGGAACTAAAAATAATGACCGCCAGCGCCCGCCCGGAAGACCTCAAAGATTTTACAGTTTAATTTTTCTCCGCGACCGATTTTACTCCTTTTATTTTTTTAAGGCGGGTTTTGACGCGCTCAAGCTGTTCACGGGTTTTTGCGCGGAATTTTATTGTGATTGTCGGATATTCGTTGCCCAAAGCTGTGCTGGACACCCCCTCAATATCTATTTTAAAAGAGGCCAGCACCGCGGTGATGTCTTTCAAAACGCCCACGCGGTTTTTGACGGTAATATTAAGCTCTGTTTCGTTTTCACCTGTTTTGTGCGGCGGGCTGGTTATACCCAGAGCTTTTTTGATACGATTTCTGGCCAAAGATGTTTTTACGAAATTAAGCCACTCCGAAGAAGGTTTCTTATTCTTTTGCGTTATTATTTCGACCACACTGCCGGAAACAAGCGGGGTTGATAACGAGACCATTTTGGAATTTACTTTTGCGCCCGCGGTGTGGCTGCCTATCTCGGAGTGTATGTGGTAGGCGAAATCCACCGGTGTTGCCCCTTCCGGCAGGTCAACCACATCGCCTTTTGGGGTTAGGGCGAAAATCCTGTCTTTGAAAAAATCTATTTTTAGCGACTCTAAAAACTCTTCCGAGCTTTGGCCGCGCCTGAATTCCTTCTGCCAAGACTGCAGTTGTCTGACCCAGGAAAATTTGTGCCCTTCGAATTCGGCTCCGCTTTTGGGCTTACCGGCTTCGTCCCAAAACCAGTGCGCGGCGATACCATACTCCGCTTCTCTGTGCATGCTCTCGGTTCTTATTTGGAATTCGGTCGGCTGTCCGTCAAGACAAAAAACCGTTGTGTGCAGGCTTTGATAGCCGTTTGGTTTGGGAAGCGCTATATAATCTTTTATTCTTCCGGGCATGGGCCGCCAAAGTTTATGTATTACCCCCAACACCGCGTAACACTCTTCAACGCTCGCAACGACGATTCTTAAGGCCACCAGGTCCAAAACCCTGTCCCAGTCCATGTCGTAGCGGAGGAGTTTTCTCCATGCGCTGTAATAATGTTTTGCTCTGGCTGACAGCTCCAGCGGTTTTATGTGTTCTTGAGACAATTCTTTTTTTATAATCGGCATCACTTTTTTTATATATTTTTCCCTCTCGGGCATTTTGGAGCTTACCTCCTTTTTTATCCACCCGTATTCTTTGGGATAGACATATTTAAATGCCAAGTCTTCCAGCTCATTTTTAATTTCACCCATTCCGAGCCGGTCGGCCAAGGGGGCGTAAATTTCAAGGGTTTCGGTGGCGATTCTGCGCCGCTTTTCTTCCGAGGGCAGGGCGTATAAAGTTTTCATATTATTTAAACGGTCAACGAGCTTAAGCATGACAACCCGTATATCTTCGGCGACCGCCAAAAACATTTTGCGCATTGATTCGGCGGCGCGCTCCACCCCGTGATATTTAAGCTTGTCCACCTTGGTTACTCCGCGTACCAAGAACGCGACCTCTTCCCCGAATTTTTTTCTTATGTCGCGCATTGTCGCCACGTTGTCCTCCACCGTGTCGTGGAGAAGCGCGGCCGATATCGTTTTCGCGTCGAGTTTCAAGGACGCGGCGTCAAGAGAAACATCGACGACGTGATTTATGTAGGGCTCGCCCGAAAATCGTTTCTGGTTTTCGTGCGCGCGCACCGCATAATCAAAAGATTGCCTGATAAGATTCAGTTCGTCTTCAGAGAACCGTCTTTTACTTCCGGCCAAAAGACTTTCTTTGAAACTCAGCCAGGTTTTGCTTAAATTTTCTGAAGCGTTTACCACAATGCATATTATATGGCAAAATAAGGTATATAGGTCAATGAATAAAATACGTTTTTTTCCGGCGCTTATAATAGTTTTGGCGGTTGCGATGCTTGCCGCAAATGGCTTGTGGCTTTTGCCGGCGATTGACGCATTGAACGCTGGGGTCTCCAACCTGCACTTGGAAGTTGCCAGACGCGCAAGTTCCGCTCTTCGGGACTCAATAAACGTAAACAGAAAGGCTCTTAAGGAATCGGCGAGTCTTATCGGACAGGATCCGCGATCGGCCGGGGAGATTATGGCCAGACTTCTCAACAACAACCCGTCCATCGAAGAAGCTGTTTTTGTCGATATGAACGGCGCGGAAAAGGCAAGAGTCAGCCGCACAAAATTTATTTCTTCAAAAGAACTGGTCAGCCGTAAAGGAGAAGCGTCGTTTGAAGAAATAGCGAGCGGCCGAAAAATCGAATATGGAGGTCCGGTGTTTTTCTCGTTGCTCGCCGAACCGCTTGTTGATTTTTCCGTTCAGATCAAAAATCCGTCCGGATCCCCGGTCGGTGTTCTTGTGGCGGAAAACAATCTGCGTTTTGTTTGGGATTTGATGTCTCAGGTGAATGTGGGAGGGGCCGGCACGGCTTATGTCGTCGACCAAAATAAAAATCTGATCGCCCATCCGAATCCCTCAATAGTTTTGAGGGGAGAAAATTTGTCATACCGCCCGATAGTAAATCAAGTAGTCAGCGGCCGGGTTGTAGACGGCCTGTCGGCCGACGACCCATATATAAATTTTGAAGGCGAAAAAGTTTTTGCCGTTGGTTTGCCGGTTGAAAATCTGGGCTGGGGTGTAATTGTTGAAAATAACTACGACGAAGCTTTTTCGTCGCGGCGGCGCGTTATCGTTTTTGCCTTGTTCTTCATTGTTTCGGTTATCGGACTTTTTGCGGTGATCTTCTGGTCTCTTCGGCGCATTATCGGTCTTTTTGCGGCTCTTGAGCTTGAAAAAAAGCAGACCTCGGCCATAATCTCGAATCTCACCGACGGCCTTATAGAGTATACCGATGACTTTAAAATTATTTTAGTGAATCCCTCGGCCGAAAATATTTTAGGGATACGCGCCGACGAAATTATCGGCCGGAGGTTCGAGCCCAAGGATTCGACCAATCTAAAATTCTCATCTTTTTCCAAAGTTCTTTTCCCGATTCTTGCGGAAGACGCGCGGGCGATCCGGGCCGATGGCGACCATCTTAAAATGATCGAGCTTAAAATTCATCATCCGCTTGACCGCGATTTGCAGATCATAACTGTTCCGGTATTGGGCGAACAAGGTCGTATATTTTCGTATTTAAAAGTAATCCGCGATATCAGCCGAGAGAAGGCTATAGCAAAGACAAAATCGGAGTTCATTTCTCTTGCCGCTCACCAGCTTAGAACCCCGCTCTCGGCGATAAAATGGGTTTTTAGCATGATTCTTTCGGGCGACATGGGTCCGGTCGGACCGGAGATAAAACCTCTTATTGATACGGGATTTCGTTCGAACGAAAGGATGATCGCTTTGGTCAACGACCTTTTGAATGTGGCGAGAATCGAGGAGGGCCGTTTCGGCTATAAATTCGAACCCGGAAACCTGGTGGAAACCGTTAAGGACGTGGTCGATTCTTTTGATATTTTGTCCAAAGAGTACGGAACCAAAATCAAGTTTATTCCGCCCGGGTCTTCTTTTCCGGCGATGGTATATGACAAAGAAAAATTGTCCCTGGCTATAAATAATCTTATTGATAATGCCATGCGTTATACCCATAAATCCGACGGTTTGATCGAGGTTGGGGTTTTTGCAGACGGCGACTTTGCAAAGATAAGCGTAAAGGATAACGGCATCGGCATATCAAAGGAACAGCTCGAAAGGTTGTTCACCAAGTTTCACCGCGGACCGAATGCCATAAAAATGTATACCGAAGGTTCGGGGCTTGGACTTTTTATCGTAAAAAACATAGTAAAAAGACACGGCGGGGACGTTGTGGTAGAATCAGAAGAGGGGCAAGGCAGCGTTTTCACCCTCCTTTTGCCGATAGACGCAAGTAAAATTCCGCCGGTGGCGGAAGTTTACGAGGGGGTGTAGGAGAATATAATATAAAATAAAATAAAATAAAAATTTATGTCAAGAATTTTAATAGCGGAAGACGATAAGGCTTTAAGCGGGGTTTTGAAGAAAAAATTGGAATTAAACGGCCACGAAGTCGCGGTTGCGGCCAACGGCGAAGAGGCTTTGGATATGCTTGGAAAATCAAAGCCCGACATTTTGCTTTTGGATATCGTGATGCCTAAGGTTAACGGTTACGAAGTTTTGGAGCATATGCATTCCGACCCGGCCCTTTCCTCCGTTCCGGTTATAATAATTTCTAACTCCGGTCAGCCGGTTGAGCTTGACAGGGCTCAAAGTCTTGGAGCGGTTGATTATCTGGTAAAAGCGGATTTCGAACCAAGTGAAGTTTTGGAAAAAATTAATAAATATTTAACGTCTTCTTCAGTTCCAGGCGGGGCCGGAACCGCTCCCGCAGCCGTTCCCGTACCCGAAAATAATCCCGAACAAAACCGATCGCATTCCGTTTTGGTGGTTGAGGACGATAAATTTTTGCGTGACCTTCTGGTGCTCAAACTGAAAAGAGAAGGTTTTAAGGTCTCGGAGGCCGTGGACGGCGAAGAGGGGTTGAAAAAGACTAGAAACGAAAAGCCGAACATTATCGTGCTTGACCTGATAATTCCGGTGAAAGACGGTTTTGCTTTTTTGGAGGAAATGAAGAAAGACCCGGAGACCGAGTCCATTCCGGTCATTGTTCTTTCCAACCTCGGCCAGCGCGAAGACATTGAACGGGCTAAGGCCCTCGGTGCCAGAGACTATATGGTCAAGGCTCAGCTTACCCCCCTGGAGGTGGTTGAAAGGATCAAAACCATTTTAAGGGAGTCTTATATTTAACTTCCGATATTTATTCTCGGCACATGAACAAAGAGGCCCGATTTGCCCACGCGTTTAATATTATTCATGGCATGGGCGCTCTTAAACTGGAAAAATTACGGAGTTCTTTCGGATCATTCGAAAATGCCTGGCCTGCTTCATCGGCCGAAATTAAAAACAAAACAGGAGATGCCGATCTCGCTTCTGTTCTTGAATCAAGGAAAAACACAGATCCGGAGGACGAATGGCGGGCGCTTGAAAACACGGGCATCAAAGCCGTTTCGCAAAACAGTGAAAATTATCCGGAACTTTTAAAAGAAATTCCCCACCCGCCGGCCATAATATACTGTTTGGGAGATCTAAATTGCGTTTCCATGCCGGCCGTGGCCATAGTCGGCACCCGCAGGGCCACCCGTTACGGGCTTGAGACAGCGGAAAATTTAGCGAGAGATCTGGCTTTTGCGGGCGTTCTTGTCGTAAGCGGTCTTGCTTTGGGTGTTGACAGCCGGGCGCACAGCGGGTCTCTGGCCGGAGGAGGAAAAACCGTAGCGGTGCTGGGGTCGGGACTTCAGTATATTTACCCTTTGCAGAATAAAAAACTCGCCGAGCGCATAATGGCCCAAAACGGCGCCGTTGTTTCCGAATTTCCTCCGTCGAAATCGCCCGAAAAGTGGACATTTCCGCAAAGAAACCGGATCGTGGCCGGGCTGTCGAAACTTGTGGTTGTGGTTGAGGCGCCGGAAAAAAGCGGAGCGTTAATTACCGCCGATTTGGCTTTGGATTACAATCGTGAAGTGGGGGCTGTTCCGGGGGAGATAAATTCGGTCAACTCGTTCGGAACGAATTTGCTTTTAAAAAAAGGCGCGGCCGTCGTCCGTTCGGCAGACGACATTTTGGAACTCATTGGTATGGAAACATCGCCCCCGGCTATTGACAAAGATGATACGGGCGGTCAATACTTATTGGGTTTACTCGAGGAGCCAATGCGAGCGGACGATATTTTACTGAAAAGCGGGCTGAATTCTTCGGAACTCAACCAACAGCTTACGCTTTTGGAGCTTTCGGGCAAAATTAAAAATATTGGAGGAATTTTTCATAGAGCAAAATGAAACTGATTATTGTTGAATCGCCAACCAAAGCCAAAACAATCGGCAAATTTTTGGGCCGGGATTTTAAAGTCGAATCGTCCTTCGGCCATATTCGCGATCTTCCGGCGTATGAACTGGGGGTTGATGTTGAGAATAATTTTGAGCCGCACTATGTGATACCAAAAAAAGCCAAACCGGCGGTAAAAAATCTTAAAGAAATCGCGGTCAAGTCTTCGGCCGTGATTCTTGCCACCGACGAAGACCGTGAAGGCGAGGCTATCGCCTGGCATATTACCAAGGCGCTTGATATCGACAAACTAAAAATCAAAAATCCGAAACTAAAAACCGTAGAGCGCATTGTTTTTCATGAAATCACCAAGCGCGCGATTGACGAAGCTCTCAAAACCCCGCGCGAAATAAACGCGCATATGGTTGAAGCCCAGCAGGCGCGCCGCGTTCTTGACCGCCTTGTCGGCTATAAACTCTCGCCTTTTTTATGGAAGAAAGTCATGCGCGGGCTGTCGGCCGGCCGCGTGCAGTCAGTAGCGCTCCGGCTCATTGTCGAGCGCGAAGTCGAAATAAAAGCTTTCAAGCCTATTGTTTTCTGGACCGTTGAAGCGTCTTTTGAACCCGGGTTCAAAGCCGGACTTATGAGTGTCAATCAAAAAACCCCCGCCGAGCCGGGGTTTACCGATAAGGAAGAAATCGACTCAATTACGGAAGACTTAAAAAAGGCGGTATTCAGAGTTTTGTCTGTTGAAAAAAAATCAAGAAAAAGAAAACCGCTCCCGCCTTTTACCACCTCGACTCTTCAGCAGGACGCTTACAGGCGTTTGGGATATTCCGCCAAACGCACGATGCTCTCGGCCCAGCGTCTTTATGAAACCGGTTTTATCACTTACATGCGTACCGATTCGGTGAATATAGCCGAAGACGCCCTGAATAAGGCCGAGGAATTTATAAAAAGCGAATACGGACAGGAATTCAGCGCGAAAAAACGTTTTCAAACCAAATCGCGCCTGGCTCAGGAAGCTCATGAGGCGATACGGCCCACGAATCCCGAACTGCTTCCGTCCGACGCCGAAAAATCCATAAAAGACAAGTCGCAATTCAAACTTTACGACCTGATATGGAGAAGGTTTGCCGCTTCGCAAATGGCCGATGCCGTTTTTGACGACACGGTTATAAAAATAAAGGCCGAAAACAAAAATTCTTACGAATTGAAATCTTCGGGCTCGGTCATAATTTTTGAAGGTTTTTTGAAAGTGTACTCGTCTAAAACCGAAGACGTTATTTTGCCGGACCTAAAAGAGTCGGCGGAGTTAATTTTGCTCGGCGCGGAGTCCGTTGAGCGCCAGACTCGGGGCCCGGCGCGCTATTCGGACGCGACTTTAGTTAAAGAACTCGAAAGTCTCGGCATCGGCCGTCCGTCAACTTACGCCCCGATTATTTCAACCATCGAGGATCGCGGTTATGTTGTAAGGGACGAACGCAAAAGTTTCCAACCGACCGAGGTTGGCAGCAAGGTTAATGAAATTTTGGTAAAAAATTTTTCGGAGATAGTAGATGTCGGTTTTACCCGCAAGATGGAAGAAGAGCTCGACGAAATAGCGGAAGGAAAAAAGGGAACAAACGAAGTTTTGTCGGAATTTTATGCCCCGTTCATAAAAAACCTTGATGAAAAATACGAAAGCGTCGCCAAAGAAGATTTATCCGAACCGACCGACAGGGCGTGTCCCGAGTGTTCCAAACCCCTGGTCATACGCCAAGGCCGTTTCGGGCGATTTATAGCCTGCTCCGGATTTCCGGAGTGCAAGTTTACCGAAGCTCTTCCTCCGCCGAAGATAGATATGAAATGCCCTTTTTGTAAAGAAGGCGATGTTGTGGTGCGCCAAACTCGCCGCAAAAGGACCTTTTACGGCTGTTCCAAGTGGCCCGAATGTAATTTTGCCACCTGGTCGAAGCCGACGGGAAAACTTTGCATAGAGTGCGGGTCTCCATTAGTGGAATCTCCTCGGGGCGAACGCTGTTCAAATAAAACTTGCGTTTTTCGGGCGAAAAAATCGGCTTCAAAAAAGAGTATTGACCCGGAGAAAAAAGAGGAATAATCTGAAAGCGGGTTCATTTTCATAAAAAGGAGGCGGGAATGCCGATAGAGGCGCTTCTTCCGAAACTTTCATCTATACGACTAAAGGGCTACGAGAGACGTCTTAACTTTCCGGGAGAAATTTTTCATTTTTCCCGCCGCGGGACGCCAATTTTCGTATGCGTGGCCAAAGTCCGCTCATCTTTTGACAAATGGGTCGGCGGGACGCATAGCGATTGGATTACCGATCCGGAAAATCCCCACGGCTGGAAAAGCACCGACGAAGCCATAGAAAAAGCGGTTCATAAAGCACTTGACATGAGAAAAAAGAACTTGTGCCACGGCCTGCCTTTTGGCGGAGTGAAGTTCACGATTTTCAGCGAAGTGCCTTTGGTTGGAGGATTCAGGGTTCATGCTTACAAACTTTTGGGCGAAGCGCTTAACTTTTTTAACGGTCATGTGTTCAGTGGAGCGGATGTCCATACCAGCACTACTGATTTAATGCTCGCTTTCGGCGTTTCTCCGTATGTATTGGGACTGGATAAGGAATACGGCGGTTCGGGCGATCCGTCGCCGTGGACAGCTGTCGGCGTGCATAAAGTCATAAAAGAATTCTTTGGTATTTTCCATCCCGATTCTAAAATGCATGGAAAGCGCGTGAATATAAAAGGAATAGGCAAGGTCGGCTACCCTCTGCTAAAAATGCTTTATGACGACGGTTTTAACATCGGCATTGCCGACATACGCCGTGAAGTTGTTGAAGAGGCAAGGGACCGTTTCAGGGGCGTTGAAAAGCTGTCTGAAGATACGATTCACGCTAAATATGCCCATGTTTACGCGCCCTGCGACAAAGAAGTGACCATAACTTCTGAAAATACTCCTGAAATTTGCGACGCGTCCAGCGACCACAAATGGCGCGCCGTTATAGGCTCGGCTAACGACCAAAACAGGCATGGCATGGAGCTGGAAGACGCGCTGTGGAGAAGGCAAATTGTTCATCTTTCTCAAGGTGGATACCTTGAAAACGGCGGAGGTGTGATTACGGTTGTGGCTCCTTTGGTCGGCGGGAGGAATTGGGATTTGTTGCGTGACGCGAAAATAAGCGGATTGGCTGATGATTGCAAGTTGGTTATGACTCAAGCGCAAGAAGAAAACATCGCACCTGCAAGAATTACTGAAGCGGTGGTTGAGAAGCGCGCGAAAGAAACCGGAAACGAACTTTAGATTAGATTTTAATTAAATGGTTAGAACCAAGTTCTAACCATTTTTGTTTTGGGGGTTGCAAAGTTTTTGGTTTTATGTTAATATGGGTACGGTTTAACGGCAATTTGGGTCAGGCAAGTTATTTGAAAGAAAGGAGGAAGAGTGGATTCGGATCTTATTAAGAGGCGTTCGTTGCTCAAAATTGCGCTTGATAAGGGTAAGGGTTCTTTTAATTTGAATCTTCAATATATCCTTAACGCCCTATGGCGCGTTGTCGATGAAAATGGAACAGTAGACCAGCCGAAAGATTTTCTATCGCGAAACGTTTCTTCCCCGATGAAATACATTGACGCTCTGGCTGATGCCCGCTGTCTTGAGATTATCGCGACAGGAGGCAAAAAAAGAGCCGTAACCAGCGTTAAGCTTTTGGAAAAATCGCTTTCCGCCGGATTTGCCCGCAAGGCAAAAGAGGCTTGGAAGCCCGCGCCGGTTGTTTTGCCGAAACCGGCCATGGTCGTTTCCGTATTTGAAGAAAATATTCCTGAAGAAAACAAAGAACCGGAACCGATCGTAATTTTTATGGATGTTCCGAATCTCGTGAACAAGGGCGACCTCGGAATGTTTTTGAGCGGAGTTTTGTGGAGCAGGCTGATTAAGATTATCGCGGGCCCGCGCAAGGTGGAAGATGTTTTTGCCTACGTTTCAATTCCCGATGATGTTAGAAATCACGAAGTTCCTGAATGGTTGCCTGCGGTAAAGATGGCCGGAGCTGGCATTAAAATAATATGGCGCGAAGGATACGAAAAACGCGGAGGTGGCGATTATCGCAAGAGAGACATCGATTCAATGATGAATTATGACCTCGGTATTTTCCCCAGAAGCCCCATAGACAGCAAGCGGATTTATAAGAACGTCAAAACGATAGTTTTGGTGACCGCGGACAGCGATTTTTCGCGCGCAATTCGCGATTTTATTGCGATCAAGAAGATAAGCGTGGAAGTGTTCTGCTGGAAGGAGGACATTTCGCCCAGATCCAGCTTGCGAAAATACGCGAGCCGTGTCGTTTTTTTGAACGAATTTTGCGAAGATTTTTTGCCCGCGCTCTCCAGAGTCAAAGAACTCTCAAGAGCAACCAAAATATCTTAGGACACGGCAAAAGCACTGGCAAGAGTGGCAAGAGCCGTGCTCTTGCCGGTTTTATTTTTGGGCTTGCAATTTTTTGTAGATATGTTATAATGGCGCAAGCAGCAAGATGTTCATTGACTTTAACCTAGAGGAGGAAAGCAGTTGAGTGACAAGCTGGTGGTAAATCCGAAAAGCCTGAAATGGGACAAACATCACGGCGTTCCGAGACTTAGTTTCGGGGTCGGATTGCAGTCTGTTTTTGACCGAGGGGCGAAGCTTTACTTCGATAAGTCTCTGATTATGCCCAGCGCGAATACGGAAAAAATGATTTTCCGCGGACATTCTGACCACACGACCGACAAGGTTTACTTTCCGACAGAAGCCATCTCAAATGAAGAGCGCAATGCCGGTTTGTTTTTGTTCGTTCCGTTTATCGTCTCGCCGAAACCAAAATACCACAAGATAGAATTTCAACGTCGTGATGTCTGGGCCGTTGCCGGAAGGCACGGAGAAGACGAGCCGTTCGGCCTGTCTTGGGACCAAAAACCCGGCAAGTTGTTTTTGCCCCTTGCTTTTCCGAACGAGACCGGAAAATTCCCCGATACATTCATTCTGATTGAAAAAAAGAATAAGGGCGCGGACCCAGAGTATGTTGTCATTAAATTCAGCTCCGATTTCGCGAAACCCCGAGAACTTGTTGTCGGCGAGCCGGTTGTCGTGAGCTGGTCGGTTGTTCCCATCTCCGAAGCGCCGGAGTGTCTGCAAAAAGAGCTGGAGAAGAGACAGGATGAGATGGCAATAGACGCTCTGGCCGACAGACAGGTGAGCGATTTTGCCCAGAGAAGGGGCTTGACAAGGAAGTAGAAAGGGTATATAATGAAAGCTGAAAGTGTAAGTTCCCTACAACTGCCAGAGGAGGCAAAACTATAGGAAATTAGCCGTTTTCAGGGTCTCGGGCAACATCGTCGAGTCGAACTCGAGCAGAAGCAACCACATGGCGCCTTAGGCGCACAACCAAGGAGATACCGACCATGGCAACGAAAAAGAACAAGCCTGGCATGATTACAACCGCCGAGGAGAGGGCTCCCAAGAAGCAGATCCCGGTCGACACCAAGGAGACGGCCGAGACCGTCCTTAGGGTTCCGACCCCGGTCGCAGTCAAGGTTCTGTTCCTGTACTTCGACGGCCAGCAGCACGAGGGCGAGGAGCACCCGAGGCCGTTCGCGACCGAGGCCACTCCGGCCGACGTCAAGTTCGCGACTGCCGAGCTCAAAAAGCTCGTCAAGCCCCGGCCCGAGAGGGACGAGGCGAACGGCCGGCCCCAGAAGCTCGACATCCGTCACTTCTTCGGTTCCGATGAGGTGATGCAG
>MHMQ01000004.1 GCA_001819395.1 Candidatus Niyogibacteria bacterium RIFCSPLOWO2_01_FULL_45_48 | reverse complement strand
AGTGTTTGAATCTGACTCCTTCCCTCCTCAAATCCTGCACCGGGTCAATGAAAGTGCGCCCGACAGTATGCGGCCTGAAAATAGCTTCGGGTCTGAAAGACAGTTCAAGAGCTTTTGCGTATCCCCTTGCGGCGTTGATGCCGGAGTCCGGAACGCCGATGACCATATCCGCGTCACTCGGAGCCTCCATGGCAAGTTTTTGCCCAAGCCGCTCCTGAATGAACATAACCCGCTCTTTACCCAAAAATCCGTCGGGGCGGGCGAAATAAATATATTCAAATATGCAAAAACACCCGCGATGCGCATTTTTACTCCACAGCCCGACATCGTACCCGTATGGACGATCCGATGAAATTACTGCCATTCCTCCTTGCGCAAGCATTTGAGGCTCGCCCGCTTCCGGCAGAGAAGAAAAGGCGCAGGTCTCGGAAGCAACCGCGATTCCATCTCTGAACTGGCAAATAAAAATAGGCCTGAAGCCCAAACAATCCCGAACGACATATAACTTTCCGTCATAAAGAACGGTCATGGAGAAAGCACCCGACAAAAGCGGAAGCGTTTCCTGCAGCGCACCTTTGAAGTCGCAAGTTTGGCTCATTTCAATGAGAGCAACAATCAGCGCCGTATCAACATCGGGCCTTATCGGCATTATGTGCCGACCGTTGGTAATTTTTTCCGAAATTATATCTTGCAGTTCTTCGGTGTTTACCAGATTACCGTTATATGATAGAGCGAAAGTTTTTCCCTGAAAAATTCCGGCCATCGGCTGGCAAGCCATCAAAGATTCTTCAGACCTGCTGACAGACCCCGGATTTAATCCGGACGTAGAGTAGCGATTATGGGCCACCCCGGCAAAACCTCCGAAATTATCCAAATCAACACCCATAAATACCCTGTCTATAGTCCCGACACCTTCGGCTTTTTGGGAATGCCCCTCGCCCTTATCAACGAATATACCGGCCGATTCTTTCCCGCGGTGCTGGAGATTATAAAGCATGGCGTAAAGATACTTGCCGAGATTGTGCCTGTTTTTTGCCAAAACCGCACCAGCCACCCCGCACATAAGGCCTCCGCGTTATAAAGGTTCGCTGTCTATACCCTATTTGCTCTCCCGATTTTTTTCAAGAGCCCCAAACCGCTTTTTCTTTTTCAAGAAGTTTTATTTTTTGTTTTGCTCCGCGATTGTAACCGCCGAGTCCCCTGCCTTCCGGCAGGCAGGCGTCCGAACGAATAACGCGATGACATGGGATTTTTGGATCAAAATTAGTTCTTAAAACCGCTCCGACAGCTCGCGCGGCTTTCGTGTTGCCCGCCCGCCTCGCCACCTCTTTATAACTCAAAGTTTCCCCTCGCGGAATTTTTCGCACAACTTCAAAAACTTTTTCGCTAAAATTTTTCATTTTACTTTTTCGTTTTTATCCAGACTCTCCAAATCGTGTTTGAAACCCCGCGCTCTTTCAGGCGTTGTTCAACTAATTCTTTGAATTCCGGCACATAATTTTCTTTTAAGTAAGCTTTTGTCATTTTTTCTTTGATTTTTTCAAAATCCCGTCTTTTCTGGATTGAAGCCAAAAATACAGCAAGGGCGTAAGACGGGTCGCCGAAACTAACTTGCTCCCAATTTAAAAACCTAAATCCATCTTTTGTTTTCAACAAATGTCCCGCATGCGCGCTTTCAAAAATAAAAGCCGGGCCGGATTTTTTGATGACCAGCTTTAGCGCCGGCTCAAACTCGTCAAGCATTTTCTCGGCTCTCGGCAGAAGTTTTTTTATTTTTAAACCCTCATTTTGTGTTTTTTTGTTTTTTAAAATATCTTTTAAGCGCCTCCGCCACGCCTTTTTGTTTTTGGCATAACTCGTCATTGGTTCTCGAAACGGCGCGAGTTTCTTGTTTACCGGAATTTTATTGAGACGAGCAATGAATTTGGCGACCTGCCCGAAAAGTTTTTCCTGTTTTTTGGCCGAAAGTTTCGTGAAAATCTTTCCTTCTAGATGTTCCTCAAGCATCGCAGGTTCTCCTAAAAAGTTTTGGGTCAAATAAAATACTTTTGGTCCGACTTTATATTTTTCAACAAATTTCAAAGTTTTATACTCGTCTAAAATGCCCTTTGTCGGCTCGCCCCATTCCGGCCCTTTGAAGCGCAAAACAAATTTTTTCTTGCCAACTTTAATTAAATAGTTAAAATGCCCCGACCACGGCTTCGGGTCAATATCTTTAACGCTAAAATTTGAACCCCGAAACAAGCCAAGGGGATTTTTATTGACTAACCACTTTTTTATATCTCTAATTTCCGGCAGGGTTTTCATTTTATATGCATATAATACAATTATTTTAGAGTTCCCGACACCGCAAGGAGGCAGAAATGAAACAGCTGGCCAGACAAGAAACACATTATGGCAAAACCGTCTGGGTCAATCCGACAACTGAAAGTTTACGAAAAGAAGAGTGCCTTTGCCTAAATTGCAAAAGAATGAAACCCGGACATCCTGATCATTGCCATATCGCACAAGGTTTTTATCAGATATGCGCGAAAGAAAATGTCGCTCTTGCGGTTACTCGTTGCCCGGTTTTCGTACCAAAATCGTAAAAACAAATTTTAGCCACCAGCCGCCCACAGCGGCTTTTTTCTTTGCACTATAACTATTCTCCTATTCGTACGAATAAGCGAATAGTTTTTATTTCACCCAAAACCTCCACGGCTTTTTCGCCCAAGCTCCGGCGTAGTCAACGCCGACACGCGGACCTTTTTTAATCTTTGCTTCTGAAATTTTTGGACCTCTTTCAAGCCAGAGTTTTTTATTGCCGATTAAATCCTGCCCGTGAAATTTTTTGTCAATTTTGAAAAATTTGCATACCCTCCCGGGGCCCAAAACTTTCCCCCCGAGATTAAATCTCGGGGAATACTGAGATTTAATCTCGGGAGCTTTTGTTAGTGGGATTACTCCCCGAATCAAAACGGCTGAAGGAAAATCCTTTTTCTCGGTCACAACATTAAAGCAGTAATACATTCCGTAAATTAAATAAACATATACTCGGCCCGCCTCCCAGAAAAGCACTTCGGAGCGAGGTGTGCGTCCGCGAGACGCGTGGCAGGCCTTGTCTTCGGAGCCGACATACGCTTCCGTCTCGCAAATTATTCCGCGAATTTCTTTTTTGCCGATACGCCTCACCAAAACCTGCCCGAGCAAATTTTGCGCCACCTTTAGGGTGGACTTCTTAAAAAATTTTCTGCTTAATTTTTTCTCCGCCATAATTTCATATCAGCCACTGTACCCGGCCCACGGAGCCGTCGGTCAGGCGAACCTTAACTCCGCGCGGATGGTTTTCTTTGGAAGTCAAAATCTCCTTAACAATTCCTTGTTTATAATTATCCGTCCCGTAATTTTCTTTCTCAATAATCCAGACCGCGTCCCCGGGCTTGATTTCAGAACGCTTTGGAGGATTTTTATTATCCATTAAACCTTTTATTTTTCGGTTTTTTTAATAATTCAAGTAAATTTTTAAGCGGTAAAGTATTGACGATGTCTGATTTTTCTGCCCAGCCGCGACGGGCTTGGGCAATTCCGTATTCCAGATATGAAAGCTCGGATGTTGAATGGGCGTCGGTGTCAATCACAAATTTAATGCCGTATTTTTTGGCTTCGCGAATCAAAATGTCATGCAAATCAAGGCGCCACGGATGCCCGTCTATTTCAAGAATGGTGCCTGTGCGAACCGCTTCTTTAAAAATACGCTCAAAATCAAGTTTTATCGGCTCGCGCTTCATCGGAATACGCGTTGTCGGATGAAAAATAATGTCTATATTAGGATTTTGCATCGCTTTTATCAGTCGCTCGGTCTGTTCTTGCTCCGACAAATTAAACGCGGAGTGAATTGCTCCTCCGGCAAAATCAAGTTTTGCTAAAACCGCGTCCGAAATATCAAACGACCCGTCTTTTGAAATATTAACCTCGGCCCCGCTCAAAATCCTGATGTCCGGCATTTTTTTATTAAGTTTCTCTATATACGCGATCTGACGCAAAAGTTTTTTATCGTCAGCACCTCCGGTCATGGCCAAACTTTTTGTGTGGTCGGTTATCCCGATGTATTCATGGCCAAGCCGTCTGGCCTCAAGCGCCATCTCTTCAATTGAATTCGCGCCGTCTGACCAGTCGGTCTGTGTTTGCAAATCTCCCTTCAAATCTCCATATCCGATTAGTTTTGGCAACCTGTGTTTTTGGGCCGCTTCAATTTCTCCGCTTGCCGTTCTTAACTCCGGCGGCATCCAGTCAAGTCCTAATTTTTTGTATATTTTTTCTTCGTCCCTCCCCTCAATAAGTTTTTTTCCGTGAAAAAGTCCGTATTCGTTTAGTTTATATTTTTTCTTAATCGCGATTTTTCTTAAAGCGATATTGTGGTCTTTTGAGCCGGTAAAATATTGCAGAGCCGCACCAAACGACTTGTGAGGCAAAACACGGAGGTCGGCGTCAATGCCACGACGCAGGCGGACTAATGATTTCGTGTTTCCCCTCGCGTAAACATGACTGACTGCCGACATTTTCACAAACCTTTCCGAAACCAGCTTCGGTTTTGAAGATATGGCCAGAAAATCCAAATCTCCCACCGACTCCTGCCAGCGCCTTAAAGAGCCGGCCACTTCAACCCGTTTAACTCCCGGGACGTTTTTCAAATATTCAATTATTTTTCTTGCAAGCGGCATTGCTTCTCCTATATTAATGCGACCCGCTGATTTTTTTTGGAACTCAACTCCTTTCAAAATTTTTTGCTCAAGTTTTTCGCCGAACCTCGGCAAACTTTTTAGTTTTCCTGCCTTGGCCGCTTTTTCTAAATCTTGTACGCTCTTTATTTTTAATTCTTTATATAAAGTTTTTATTATTTTCGGCCCCACGCCCTCAATCGCAGTAAGCCCTGACACATCAACCGGCATTTCTTTTTTTAGTCGGTCGTAATCCTTGATTTTGCCCGTTTTTATAAATTCTTCAATCCGTTCGGCAATACCCTTACCCACGCCCGGAATATCCTCAAACGCCTTGATGCCCCCCTTTTTATAAATATCCTTTATGTCCTCGTCCAGCGCCTCAACAGAGTGCGCGGCCTTCTCAAAAGCCCTCGGCTTGAATTGCACCCCTTTCATTTCCAGCAATTCCGCCATCTCAAAAAATATTTTTGATAGTTCTTGGTTCATTAGATTTATTATATTCTTTTGGGCTGAAAAAATAAAAAATAAAGCCCCACCGCGAGGGTAGGGCCTTGTGCTCTTGTGTAGATGTTTATTTAGTTGTCCAAAGTTCGTTGGCGGTCGCGTAAAAGCGAAAGAAGGGTGTCCACAAAATTACTTTGTGCTCAAGGAGCGTTGGGTGGCTCCATCTTTTGATTATACGCAGCTTTCAATGCCTTCTGATTTAAGGATAAAACATTTTAAAAAACACGCAACGGTGCCCATGTGGATAACTTTTGATATAATAACCTAATTATGTCCGAGGATAAACGCCACGAAGAAATGAAAAAAATACGCGACGAGGTTGTGGCGTTTAAAAAATCGC
Source organism: Candidatus Niyogibacteria bacterium RIFCSPLOWO2_01_FULL_45_48 (assembly GCA_001819395.1). GTDB lineage: Bacteria > Patescibacteriota > Minisyncoccia > HO2-45-28 > HO2-45-28 > HO2-45-28. The sequence goes on along the minus strand of MHMQ01000004.1, from coordinate 25,843 downwards.
CTCTTTATAAATACAGAGTGAGCCAAAAAAACTTGCCTGTCGTAGGCGAGGGCTCGCATAGCGCAAAAATTATGTTTGTCGGAGAAGCGCCCGGAAAAAACGAGGCGCTCACCGGCCGTCCTTTTTGCGGACAATCCGGACGAGTTCTTGACGAACTTCTGGTCTCCATAGATATAGAACGCAAAGATGTTTATATAACAAACATAGTCAAGGACCGCCCGCCTGAAAACCGCGACCCCCTGCCCGAAGAAATTGAGGCCTATGCCCCATTTCTTGTCCGCCAAATTGAAATAATACGGCCGAAAATTATCGCGCCTCTTGGCAGGTTTTCAATGCGATATATTTTGGGAAAATTCGGGGTTGATAACGGAGAAACAATAGGCAAAATACACGGCAAAGTGTTTGAAGCCGAATCCACTTACGGAAAAGTAAAAATAATGCCGATGTACCATCCAGCCGCTTCTTTATATCACCCCGACACCCGTAAATCTCTCAACTCCGACTTCAAAAAACTAAAAGAGGTTTTATAGTTTTCCGCCGAATTCTATCACTATCAAAACTGCGTCTGAACCTTTAGCGCGGGAGATTTTGGGACGCAAAAAATTGTTTTTAAAAGACGCTGTGATTTTTCGCGCGATTTTTTGGGCCAGCTGGTTTTCTGATGTGTAAATTATTATTTCTTCTTTCGTGGTTTTGATATTTAAAATCCTGTCCATCGGGTCTCTTCGATAGGCCTCACGCGAAACATTTTCGGCCGTTTGCAAAACACGCTCGCGGTATTTTTCGGGAACATCCGAAATCCTGATCTCCCCCTCCCACTGCCTGTTTTTCTTCATTTGGTGAAACGGGCAGAGCTTGAAATTAATCGGTTTAGTTTCCTTTAGGTGCGGATAGCGCCGTAAATTGTGATGCCACGATTTGTGGTAATAAACCTCATTGCCCTCCGGGCATATTATTATATCGGTCTTTCCCGGTCCGAATTCGGCCTCGGCATGGCGCGAGAGTTTCGGACCCATTTTGTACTTGCCCTGAAAATTTCTTTTTCCCATTTTTATATTTTATAACTAACCCAAGATTTCCAAAATGACTCCGGCAATAAGACCAATAAGCAAAATCCAATAAAGCCACGCCTTCGGCCCCAAAAGCCTGTGGCGATGTTCCGGAAAAACCAGGTGCAAACGACGCGACATCTCAATTACAAAAATACCAAGCACTCCCAATCCGATAGTCCCGACAAAACTTAAGACCGACACCAGTTGGTTGAACCCTAAAAAAAACAAGATTGGCGCGACCAAAACCGTAAAAAACCATCCGTGCCACGGCCTGAAGTTGTAATCAAAAACAAAAATGTTTTTTAAATCCGCGGCAATTGCCAAATAAGAAGTAAAAACGGCAATCAAGCCTATAAGAGAACCCGCGGCAAGCGCCGGCCGCCCAATGACTCCGGCAAGACCAGCCAAAGCGTCTTCGCTGGTAAACGCACCCGACACTCCCAGCACCGATAAAACGAAAACCCAGTAAACCACGGCCGATATAATAAGGCTCCACATTATAACTTTCCTGAAGTCGGCCAGGCTCGAGTCCCTCATTATGTCTCTTGCTTCGGGAAGGCTCGCGAATCCGCCCAAAGAAAAAAGCCAGACACCATAAGGCAAAAACCAATTGGACGACGAGCCGACCATAAAATTTTCAAACCGTATTGATGGCCAAGAAAGCCCAAGCAAATAAAAAATAAAAATAAAAATAGGTATGGTTAAGTAAAAATTAATCGTGCCTATGCGCTCAAAACGAAACAGGCTGAAAAGAGCCGAAACAACAAAAAACGCCAAAGAAAGGCCGGCGACAGAAAACTGGGGAATAAAAACTTTCAAAAAAATTCCGCCCAAAATTCCGTAAGCAAGAAGCGCCCCATAGTAGCCGAAAAATGTTGTGAAAAGAGCCAGAAACTCGGCCTTGCGTCCAAGAAATTTTCTGACGTATCCCGTAAACCTGTGCTGGCCGTCGGTCAAAAACGCCACCTCGCCGTACATTAAATGTAAAACAAGCATAAAAAACATGGCGATGAAAAAGTGAACCGAACCCCAAAAAATGCCAGCTTGGGAGAAGCTATAAGGCAGAGCAAAAACACCGGCGCCAAAAATCATTCCGACCAAAGTTCCCAAGCCGTCTCTATATAGACGCCACTTAGGCATCGTCGTCATCTTCCCCTTCTTCTTTTTTTGGAAGGCGAGGAAGACGTTTTTCAACCAGTCGCACTCCCCATAAAAGAAAAAGCGTAATTATCGTGACGTAAGTGGCGAGAGCAAAAAACCCGACGCCCGCGGCCATGCCAATGGCGGCCGCAGCCCAGACACCCGCCGCGGTGGTCAGGCCGCGGACAGCACTTTCTTTAAGAAAAATTAATCCCGCGCCGATAAAGCCGATACCGACCACAACTTGCGCCGCGACCCGCGCCGGGTCGCGAAACCCTGTCCCCTCAAATCCAAATATTGAGATGACCGTAAAAAGAGCAGCACCCATAGCAACCAAGGCGTGGGTTCTGATGCCTGCTTCTTTGTGTTTATAAAAACGCTCAAAGCCGATAATAATTCCCAAAACAGCCGCCACTAAAACCCTTAGCGCCATTTCCTGGGTCAGGGGATCAAAAAAATCACTCATATTTCAATCACTTTTTCTTTACGGATAAGCTCAATGACCTTTTCAACCAAAGTTTTCGGGTTCGAATCATAGACAATTTTTTCGTTCGGACGATGGGATTTTTCAACTATTTCCTCTATCATATCCGCCGTGCCTCCGGTGCCAATTAATATACCAATGGGCTTATCGTCCTCAAAAGCAATTGTAAATTCATTTAGGGTCCCCATTCTTCCGCAGCCGACGATGACCGCGTCCGCAGAACGAGTAAGCAAAAGGTTTCTGCCCGAATATTCAAAACCGGTATAAACAATCATGTCCATATAATCCACGGGCAGTTTATATTTTTCTACGTGTTCTTTTTCGGTTGACGCGGGGGAAAGGCCGATGGTAAATCCGCCTTCCTCTTTAGCGCCCATTGCCGACCAATAAGGAAAACCGGTTGTTGCGCCGTTAACAAGGACGCCTTTTTGGCGGACAATTTCCCGCCCAAGCTCTTTGGCTTTTTCAAGCGCGTCCGGAGCGCAGTGTCCCGTCTCCGCCGCGCCCGACACGGCTATTTTGAATTTTAGATGTGAATGTGGTGAGGGTTTCATTTTTTTATTTTAACTCAAAACTATCGCCGTATCTAGGCGCGATGGCGTCAATGCCGAGATAATCGCGGATGCGCTGAACCAAAAATAGCGAGGCCGCGGGCTCGCCCTGGACGCAAAAAACTTTTTGAAGAGTGTCCGCGGAATTTTGAACGAAAGCCAAAAGCGCGTCTCGGTCAGGGTGTGCCGAATAACCCTGAATTGTCTCAACCCGACATCTGACAGGCACCTCTTCCCCGAAAATTTTGACCGATTTCGCGCCGTCCTGAATTTGACGGCCCCTAGAGCCCGCCGCCTGATAGCCGACCATCAAAATTGTGGAGTTTGGATCGGACAAATATCTGCGCTCGTGGTGCAAAATCCTGCCACCCGTGGACATCCCGGAGCCGGCAATAATTATTTTTGGAGGCGGAACTTCATTTATTGCTTTTGACTCCTCTGTTTTCAAAGTAAATTTAAGCATCGGAAACTTAAAGACCTTGTCGCCCGAGTCAATTATGTATTTTGCTTCCTTATTATAATAGCGCTCGTATTTGCGATAAACCTCGGTCGCGCGAATGGCTAAAGGCGAATCAAGAAAAACCGGAACTTCAGGCACCCGGCCCTCCTCGACAAGCGAGTTAAATTCAAAAAGAAGTTCCTGCGTTCTTTCCAAAGAAAAAGCCGGAATCATTAAAACGCCTTTGTTTTTCACCGCGTCTTCAATTACGCGCTCAATTTTTACCTTGCGCTCTTTCCGGTCTTCGTGAACCCGATCGCCGTAAGTTGACTCAATAAGCATAAAGTTCGCATCGGTTATTTTTTCAGTCGGGCGCAAAAGGGGTGTGGGCGGATTTCCAAGGTCTCCCGAAAAAACAAGTTTTTTGGCACCCGCTTGAACTTCAACCATCGCGGAGCCAAGAATATGTCCGGCGTCAAGCAGTTTTATTTTAAAGCCGCCGATGTTTTTTTCTTCGTGGTATTCCAAATCTCCCCAGTTTTCCATCGCGCTTTTCAAATCCCCGTCGCCAAAAAGAAGCTCGCCCTCGCCGTTTTCTCCGTTTTTTCCATTTTTGGCCACAGCCTTTTTCAAAAGCTGAAGGTTGTCTTCAAGCATTATTTTAGCCAAATCCTTTGTGGCGGGGGTTGAGTAAATTTTTCCCGCGAAGCCCTCTTTGAAAAGTTTCGGCACGCGCCCGATATGGTCAATGTGGGCGTGGGTTACAAAAACCGCCTCAATTTCGGACGCGTTAAAAGGAAACGGCTCATGGCTTCTTGCCTCGCAAACTTTGGGACACTGAAAAAGACCGCAATCAACCAGAATCTTGATTTCATCTGATTCAAGTAAGTAGCACGCTCCTGTCACCTCCTGCGCCCCGCCGTAAAAAGTTAATCGCATGATTTTTATTATAACAAATTAAACAAAAACCCCGCAGCCGCGAGGTTGTAATTTTACTTTTTTATGTTTTCAACCAAAACGGCCACAGCTTCGCCTCCACCGTTGCAAGCGCAAGCGATTCCACGCCTGCCGCCCGTTTCCCACAACTGATGGGCGATATTCATCACAATTCTCGCGCCCGACGCCCCAAGAGGGTGCCCCAACGCAATCGCTCCTCCCCAGATGTTCAGTTTTTCGTGTCGGATTCCGATCTGACGCATGGTAAAAATCGGAACAACCGCAAACGCTTCGTTAATTTCAAAAAACGACACATCGGAAACCTTGAGGTTGTTTCGCTGTAAAATTTTACGAATAGCGTCAATCGGAGCTGTGGTATACCAATGCGGATGCTGTGAGTGGGTTACGAAATCAACCAGTCGAATCCTTGCGACAACTCCAAGTCTCCTTGCTGTCCTAGAATCGCCGAGAAGTAAAACCGAAGCGCCGTCCGAAATCTGGGCCGAGGTCGCGGCGGTAACCGTTCCGTCCGCCGTGAAAACCGGATTCAGTTTTCTCATTTTGTCTATGTCCGGCTCTCTTATGCCTTCGTCTGTTTGCAGGCCGTTTACTTGCGCAATCTGTCTTTCAAACTTTTTGTTTTTTTGCGCCTCGTTTGCCCGCCCGAAACTCTCATAAGCGTACGCCTCCTGCTCTTCCCTGGATATTTTATGAACTTTCGCGCAGTCATCGGCAAATTCACCCATAATTTTCCACGCCGGCGTCATTGTGTTAAAAAGCCCGTCCCAAATCATGCTGTCGTCCACATAAGGTCGGTGGGGCACCTTGTCCAATTCCTGCATGAAGGCGCGACCAATAGCGCTTGACCTTCGTTCAAGAATGTAAGGGGCGCGGCTCATTGATTCCATTCCGCCGGCGATCATCAGGCCCGATTTGCCCAACTGAATCTTTTCGGCCGCGGATTCAAGCGCAAAAAGAGACGAGGCGCAAACCTTATTTACCAGCGCCGCCGGACAATGCTCCGGGAGACCGGCCTTAAGCATGGCGTTTCTCGCCGGAGCTTGTCCCAGACCGGCAGATAAAACGTTGCCCAAAATAACGCCGTCAACACCGATGTCGCTTCGGCTTAAGCCGAGATTAAAAGGAGCCGTAAGGGCGCCGATGGCTTCCGAGGCAAGCTCTACTGCTGAAAAATTTTTAAGAGAACCGAAAAATTTTCCGAAAGGCGTGCGTTTGGCGCCCAGAATATAAACTCCGCGTTTTTTGGACACCACTACTCCCCCTTTTTTGAATTGCGAAATCCAAGCCGATAATAATATGAAAGACAAAAAGTGGCAACTGAGGCGCCAACTAAATCAAAAAACAAATCAGACAAAGTGTCTTCTAAGGTCAGTTGAGCAAGTTCCGCGCTGTATGGCTTGGCAAAAAAATAGTCCCATGAAAATTCTAAAAATTCCCACAAAACTCCGCCCAAGACTGCGAACGAAACCAGACCAAGAAACAAAAGCGGTTTCGGAATCTTCGGGATCCAATCCTGGGATTCGATCCCGGGGTTTTTTTTATAGACAAACAAAAACCAGAAAGCAAAAACAACGAGCAACACTCCTCCCAAAAAATGCAAAACCATGTCCAGCCACCAAAGCCCGTAACCCAAAAATCCGCCCAAAGCCAAGGCGTGAACGACAAACATAAAAACAAGTAAAATTACTAAAAAATTATACATTTTTACGCGCTTCCGTCCATTATTGCATATACCTGATCTATGCGCTATTTTTAAAGCGGAAAAGAAACTCTGGCGGAGGGCAAGCGATGCTTAAGGTGGCGACCAAAATAACCGCGGAAGAAATAAAAAATTTTGATTATTTCCGCGACCTTGAGAGAAGGTTCATTGAAATAAGAGGTCCGAACCAGATGTACTGGCGTGAAAAATCCGAACTTGAAAAACTCGCGCCCAAAGACCCAGAAACTCTTTTATTTCTTTTGCGCTCAATGCTGCTTACGCGCAGAACAGAAGAAATAATTAAAGGAATTATCGGGCAAATTCCGGGCAGCGCTTTTTTTGGAACGGGCAACGAGGCAACTTCTTGCGGAGTTATGGCGGCAATGAAATATGAAGACCCGGCATTTCCCCTTCACCGTGACCTCGGATGCGATTTTGTGCGCGGACACGAGGCGTTTACGAAAGGCGATATAAAAGTCCGGCTGGCCAATCTCTTATTTGCCCAATATTTTTCGCGAGCCAATTCGCCCTGCAGAGGAAAAGACGGCAACATCCACTGGGGCATTCCTGAAATAAGCCGTTATCCTATGATCAGCCATTTGGGAACAAACATCCCCGTTGCTTGCGGAGCGGCTTTATACGAAAAAGAAAACAAAAGCGGTCTTGTCGCTTTTACGTTTATAGGCGACGGAGCGACATCAACCGGAGATATCCAGGCTTTAAACCAAGCAGCGTCAAGAAAACTGCCCGTGATAGTGGTCATTGACAACAACAAGTGGGCTTACCGCACAACGCTTCAAGAACAAACCGCGGCCATTCCGCTTTCACGAAAGGTTGAGGCGTTCGGTATTCGTGGTTTCACCATTGACGGCACAGACATTCTTTCGGTGTATGCCGCGACAAAAATGGCGCGTGAAATCGCTCTTTCAGGCACGCCCGTTTTACTTGAATCCTCCACTTTCAGAATGAAGGGTCATTCCGTTTACGACCCTTACGAACATTATGTATCAAAAGAGGATTTGGAAAAATGGTCCAGACGCGACCCAATCGCAAGGCTTGCAAACACAATCTACAACGAACCGGATCTTTCGGACAAAAATTTTGAAGATGAGTTTAAGAGTGTCAAAAGCCGTTTAGAAAAAGAGTTTGGCGTTGAACAAGAACTGCAGGAAGCTCTTGAGTGGGCAAAATCTTCGCCGCAGCCGGAACCGTCGGATCTTTACACCGATATTTCTTCAAACCCGGAGCTCCAAAAATTCATTGGGGTGCTCTGCGGGAGGGACGAGCGATGAAAAAGCTGATGTACGCCCCGGCTCTTACCGAAGCTCTGAAAGAAGAAATGGAGCGCTCACCGGTGCTGTTGATAATCGGCGAGGATGTTTGCCGGCCAGAAGACGAAGACGGAGCTTTCATGGTTACGGCCGGACTTCCGAAACTTTTTCCTGACAGGGTCATCAACACAATTCTTAACGAGTCGTCCATAGTCGGACTCGGCGCCGGCTTTGCTTTAAGAGGCGGGAGAGTTGTCACTGAAATGCAGTTTGCCGATTTCGTGACCGATGCCATAAAAATGATACGCAACTACTCGGCAGGACTTTTTTACCGAAATCGGATAAGGCTTCCTATGGTTATCCGGCTTCCTTCCGGCGCGCCGGGAAGAGCGGGGCCATTTCATTCAACCTCGCCCGAAATGCTTTTTTTTGGAGAACCCGGTTTAATAATCCTTGCGCCGTCAAATTCATACGACGCCAAGGGACTTTTGAAAACAGCGATACGCCAGGATTCCCCGGCCCTGTTTCTTGAGTGGAAAAAATTATACCGCTTGCCCCTTGAAAAATATCCTCCTGAACTTGATTTTGAAATTCCCGACGAAGATTACACCGTGCCGATCGGTAAAGCGCGCGTTTTAAGAGAGGGTTCCGATATCACTCTTGTAAGCTACGGCCCGATGCTTTTTGAGACACTTAAAGCCGCAAACGCACTCAAAGAAAAAGGGGTGTCCTGCGAAGTGATTGACCTTCGTTCACTTATGCCGTTTGATTTTGAGACACTGTCGGCGTCGGTCAAGAAAACGGGACGTATTATCGTGGCCCATGAAGACAAAGAGGTCGGCGGATACGGAGCAGCGCTCATACAGCTTCTGACGCAAAAATTCGGGCTGTTTGACTGGCTGGACGCCCAGCCACTTGTCGTGGGAGCAAAGTTTACACCCCACCCACATAACCCGATTCTTGAAAACGAGTATCTGCCGAATGCCGGAGATGTCGTGAACGCGGCAGAAAAAATGTTCGAAGAAAAAATTTTTGCTTCAGCCCGCATTCCCGAAAAAGAACCTGTCGCAAAAGAATCCGTCGGCAAACTTGAGGGGTTCGACCCCTCAAGTTCACAAGCAAACACGGAAAAACGAATTGAACTGACGCCGATGAGAAAGGCGATCGCCAAGCGAATGACCGAGCAGTGGCAGCGGCCCCATATCCACGACAAAATAAAAATTTGTTTTAACGCCGTTTTAAAACATCGCGCCGAAACAAGACTGGAATTTGAGAAAAAAACCGACACACGTCTGACCCCAACTCATTACATTGCTTACGCTGTGGTAAAAACACTGATGCTTGACCAATTCCGGCCGCTAAGAAACCGTTTTGAAGAAAATGTAAGGCCCGACAAATCAGTTGACTGGGCACACCCCAAAGCGATTTTTGAGCGGGACTTCGTGAATTTATCGATTGCTGTAGCCACAAAATCAAATGAGCTTTTTGTGCCGGTGATACGCGATGCCGAAAAAATGAGCTTCACGGAGTTAGCTTCCGCCATCGCGGATTCGGCCGAAAAATGCCGAAATAAAAAAATCGCGCCTGACGATTTTGACAACGGAACGATAACAATAACCAATGTCGGAGTGTTTGGAACAGACGAAGGAAATCCAATATTGACTGAGGCGAGCCAAATGGCAAGTATCGCCGTTGGCAAGATAAAACACGGACCCGGCGGACATTTTGGAAAGATCGTGCTGGCCTTTGATCACAGGATGTTTGACGGAAAGATTGCGGGCGAGTTCAAGCAAGCACTCAAAGAATATCTGGAAAATTGGAACGTTGATATTTTAAGTAAATAGCAAAATGCGCACACCTAGTGTGCGCATTTTTATTTTTTTAATTTACTCCAGTTCGTTTCTTTCTTCTTCGCCGTACACAAACTCAAAATCGGATTTTTTATACTCAAAAATATCTTCGGGCTTGAAAAATCTTTTTATTTCCACTTCAGCCGATTCCAAAGAATCCGAGGCGTGCACGATATTTGCCTGTCCGCTGATTGAAAGGTCGCCCCTAATGCTTCCGGCATCAGCCTCATAGCCCTTGGTCGGTCCGACAATAAGCCTTACGGCATTTACTGCTTTGATGCCCGACAAAACCATCACAACAACCGGGGAAGATTTCATGAAATTTTTTAAAGACTGAAAAAATGGCTTGTCTTTGTGGTGCGAATAGTGCTCCGCAAGTATGGCGTCCCCGAGCTCGGCCATTTTAACGCCGACGATCTTTAGGCCCTTTTTTTCAAAACGGCTTATTATCTCGCCAAGCAAATTTCTCTGTAAAGCATCCGGTTTAATAATGATTAGCGTTTTTTCTTCTTTAAGCATGTCTTATTAAACAATAATATTTTTCTAAGCGCAACTGGTGAAATCAACACGAAACCTTATATTTAACTCAGATTAACTGTTCCTCAAAAAATTTCAAGGAGAGCGCTGTGCCAAAACAATTTCTGCTTTACCTCGCAGGTCCGATTACCGGCGTTTCGTACGGCGAAAGCACTGACTGGCGTGAATATGTCAGCAAAAAACTGCCTCCGCACATCAAAGGCGTCTCGCCTATGCGCGGCAAGAAATACCTATCACAAGAAAGGAAAATCGCGGATTCTTACGAAAAAGAACCTCTTTCATGCCAAAAAGGCATAACTTGCAGAGACCGCATGGATGTCATGCGCGCAGACGCTATAATCGTAAATTTTCTTGGCGCAAAGAAAGTCTCAATCGGTTCAATTATGGAAATTGCCTGGGCCGATGCCTGGCGAAAACCGATTATAATTGTGATGGAAATGGATAATGTCCACAACCACTCGATGGTGCGAGAGGTGTCCGGCTTTATAGTCGCAACACTTGATGAAGCGATAGAAATAGCCACAGCTGTTCTTTCGCCAGAATTATAAAGGCCCCTAGGGCCTTTTTATTTTACAAAAACATTTTTCCCGTTGCTTTCAATTATTACCGCGCCCGAAATGTCGGTGCGAAAAATTTGGACGGCTGAAGCGGTCAGGCGATCAAGGACGGCTTGATACGGATGGCCGTAGCGGTTTTTCGCGCCGGCCTGAATTACGGCAATTTCAGGAGAGACCGCTTTCAAAAACGCTTCCGAAGATGACGTTTTTGAGCCGTGATGGCCGACTTTTAAAACTTGGCAATCAATGTCGTCTCCCAAAATTTTAAACTCGTGTTCGCGCTCCGCATCTCCGGTCATTAAAAAACATGTGCTGCCGTAAGTTAAGCGCACGACAACCATGTTTTGGTGCTGATTTTCGGAGTCGTTGAAAACTTCGGGCAAAAGAACATCAAAATATGCTCCGCCGCCCAACAAAATTCTATAACCGCGGCGAACTTTAACCTCTTTTATATTTTTTTCGCTTACTAATTTTTTAAATTCGCCGAACTCGGCAAGCGAGGCCCCATCACCCGAATCAAAAACAAAATCAACGTTGTATCTTTTTAAAATCTCAACCAGTCCGCCAATATGGTCTTGATGCGGGTGAGTAAGAAGAACGGCGTCAATTGAGCGGTCGTAAAAAGGCATAACGCGCGACAACTCCGACAAAACTTTTTTATTCGGCCCGCCGTCAATCAAGACCTGATTGCCCGCGGGCGTTTCAATAAAAATAGCGTCTCCCTGCCCGACATCAAGAAAGGCGACCGTCAGCCGCCCGCCGTCAAAATGAAAAACAGCCGACCACGTAACTACGGCCGCAACCCCAAGCGCGCCCAGAAAAATATACTTCGGCCGGTATCGTTCAAGAAGTTTTCGCATGTTATAGACTTAGTGACGAAAATGGGATGTTCGCAAAAAAGCTCGCAACCCAAAGTTCATAAGACGAAAGAAAATACGTAACCCACGAAAAGGGAGCGGCAACCCACGGATGAACAAAGGCCAAAACGCCGGACAAAAATCCGAAAAACATCGTGGCTGGGACAAAAATAAGAATCAAAAGATTTGCCGGAAGAGAAAATAAAGAAAGCGAATCGGAATTTTGCAAAAGTATCGGCAAAACGGCAACCTGCGCCGAGAGAGTCGCGAGGCCGTACTCGCGTAAGTTAAATTTTTTCGGAAGCCATCTGACGAATTTTTCAAAATAAGGCGAGAGATACAAAAGTCCTAGCGCGGCTAAAAACGAAAGCTGGAAACCAAGATCAAAGCGCAAAATTTTTGGATTATACAAAAGCATTAAAAATCCCGCGGCAAACAAAGCGACTTTGGCCTCGTAAACCCTTCCGACGGAACCCGCAAGATACAAAATTGAAGCCATAATTGACGCGCGAACGACCGTGGCTGACGCTCCGGCAAGAATGGCGAAAAGAAAAATGCCGATCATTCCGAAACTCGCGGCGAATATCCTAGGCAAAAAAGCGCCAAGCGCTCCGGCAAACGCCTTGGCCACAATTGTTATGTTGTAGCCGGACAAAACTACTATATGTATGACTCCGACTTTTCTGAATTGTTCCAAAATTTCGGCGGGCATTGATTTTCTGGCTCCTATCGTAAGCCCGCCGACAAAAGACGCCTGCGGCTCCGACAAAACTTCGGAAAGGTTTTCAAGATATTTATTTTTCAATCCCAAAAGAACATGTTTTACTTTCCATCCGGCCCCCGAGCCGCTTTTCTTAATTTCGGGAAAAATAATTTCAAGAAAAATGTCGTCTTTGGCGAGATAACTTTTATAATCAAAGTCGTCCGAAAAATTATCGGGCTCCTTCAGAGTTCCGCCAGCTTCAAGAACATCCCCGTAAAAATACTCGGGGTAACGATTTACGACAAGTAAAATTTTGTCCCCCGTTTCGCTTTTAAAAATAAGCCGGGTTGAATTTTCGCGTTCGTCCGGCTCCTCGGCAATAAAACCATTTAGTAAAACTTTCTGGCCGATTTTCGGCTCTAGTTCCGCGGAAACGGAAGAGGCGTCTTTAATTTCGTAGCGCAAAACTCCCAAGCCAAAAGTTAAAACAAAAACGCCCAACCAAACAAAAACCCCACTTGGACGTTTCACGTCCAAGTGGTGAAAAATGAAAAGAAAAACGCCCGTTGTCATAATAAGCAGGGCCAATGTCCAGCCCAAGTCAAAAAATGACCTGAAAAATATGCCGACAGCAAAACCCGAAACGATTATTGGCGGTAAAACATAACGCATATTATTTGAAATATTACGCAAAAAATGCTAAAATTAACAGAGTTTGCCACATAACGGCCCCATCGTCTAACGGTTAGGACGGGTCTCTTTCAAGGACCAAACCGGGGTTCGACTCCCCGTGGGGCCGCCAGATTTGATTTTTATAAAAATTATCGTAGTCTTATAAAAGAACATTCTTTTCTCGGAGGGTACGATGCCGAAGGTGCTGAGGAGCGCAGACGACGAAGTGCAGAAGTGCGAGAAGTGCGAATGGCAATTTGTCGCTGTCTACATCAAAAACAAGTGCGTCATACTTTCCAGATGTAAAGTTTGCAATGAGTTCGGCCAAGCTTACTGCCTGACTCCGGAACCGCTCGTCGGCTCAACAGTAATACACCAGAATGAAGTGCCCGCGGACATCAAGGAATATCTTGAAACCCTGATTGAAAGGATTGAAAATTATCCAAGCTGCTAAAAGAAGGTCCTGATACTGGTCGGGACTTTTTATTTTTATAACCCTTTTGTGACCCCTTGTCGCTATTTTTCTGCATACGCATAAAAATAGCGACATTGTCCTGTTCAAAATGTCTACATGACACTTTTAACCATATGATGAAATTTGCCAGATAAGTTCTTGCCCCAAAATTAGACTTTCTTGTATATATAAGTCTTTTGTGTTAAAAATACTCAATGATTGTGTTAGCGCAAAAAATGAAGTTTTCGCCGGTGGATATTGAGGCCAGAGCCAAAATGGACTTTGGTTCGGGCGACACAATCCGTGTCTGGCAAAGGGTGAAGGAGGGCGACAAATCAAGATTACAGGCGTTTGAGGGATTGGTTATAGCCAGAAAACACGGACGCGAGTCCGGCGCGACAATAACCGTGCGAAAAGTTTCCAGCGGAGTGGGCGTTGAGCGCATATTCCCACTTTATTCACCGACCATAGAAAAAATAGAAATAGTCAGCCATTCAAAAGTAAGACGGGCAAAACTTTATTACGTCCGCGACAAGGCCGCGCGCGAAATGCGCAAGAAAATGAAACAGCTCACACGCGTTGAAAAAGTGGTAATGGAAAAACCGCCCGAAAAGCAGGAAAATAAGGAGGAGGAAAAAGAAACAGATAAAAAATAGACACAAATCTATTCCAATATTCTTGAGAATTTGAGAATAGATTTAAGATAAAATGCGCGGGTGGCGAAACCGGCAGACGCACTACCTTGAGGTGGTAGCGGGGGCAACCCCATGGAGGTTCAAATCCTCTCCCGCGCACACTTGACTTTTTATAATACATTTGTTATAATACATTTGAAGTTCTAATTAACATATTCGGGGGGGTTCACGGTGTACAATCCGCAAATATGCCGTTTGGCCATGGAGGCCGAAAAACGGCATACCGATTCTGTAATTGCGATGGACAACAATCCAGATCGGGACTCTTTTTCTGGCAGACTTCCTTTCTGCGACTGCCATCGTTGTAGGCCGGAAAAATGGCCGAGCGACATAGAAAACCAGCTGGATGAATACATGGAAGAGAACGGCCCGGGCACAGTGTCTGTTGACGAGTAGGCCGGCTATAAATCCGGCCCGTCAGCCAAACCACCATCACCCCGCCGCAGAGGAGGCAGGAACATGTTTCCATGCACAGGATGCGGAAGAATCACCGATCCAGGAACGAAGATGGCCCGCATTCCAACCGAGGTTCGGCGCGTCATGACCGCCCACAATCGGGTTGACCCGACGGGGCGTGTCGTCGCAAGCGCGGTCGGCAATGGCCATGAGACGGCCAAAGAGGCGCAGTTCTGCCCGGAGTGCGCCGCCCGAGATCCGAAGCCACGCGTGGTGGGGAGCGTCAACCGCGTCCACACCTACGCGTAGCCGAGTTTCGGTGGGCCCGTAGCTCAGCGGCGAGAGCTGTCGGCTCATAACCGGCTGGTCCTCGGTTCGAATCCGAGCGGGCCCACCATCCCTTAACTCCAAAGTGCGGCCCCGTCGTCTAGCGGCCTAGGACGCGGGCCCTTCAAGCCCGCCACACCGGTTCAAATCCGGTCGGGGTCACCACGTAATTATTGTTCTTTTGATTCCTTCCGGTGGGCTCGTAGCTCAGCTGGCAGAGCAGCGGCCTTTTAAGCCGAAGCGCGTAGGTTCGATCCCTACCGGGCCCACCATTCGACTCGCTACGCTCGCTCACGGCGAGCCAAAGAAAAAACCGCTCACGAAAGTGAGCGGTTGTTTTGTTTCAGATAACCCTGTCCCGACGCAAAGATCTTGGGATGCGGTCGAGCCGGTTAATTGTCTCGAGTTCGGGTTTATCCATAATTATTTTTCCTTCAAGCACCAGATCTGTCAAAGCCGGACTTTCTAATTTTTCATTCTCGCCTTTCATGCTGTCCTCAAGCCAATTCAGCAGCAGTTCTGGTTCGTTTATAATAAATGTCAACTGCACATCGTTTTCCGGATTTCTGGTTACGACGAAACTCTCGGTGTAAAATCTCAACTGAAAACTTCCGCCCGGGGTTTTGATGTCAACCACTCTGAGCCACCCCTTAAGATTTTCGCGAGCCCTCGAACTCAAACTTATCTTATCGCGAAGCTGACAAAACAACCGCACACACCTTTCCAGCGTTTCTTTAAAAACCGGCTCATCGGAAGCCGCAAGTTTTGCGGCATCTGTCCATACCAGAGAATATTCAAAGAGAGGACTTCGGGCAATTTGCTCCGGCGTTAATTCCGACTGCGGGACCGCAAAAACATCCAGAATTTCACCCAAACGTTCGTGGCAAAAAACTATCTTTACGGGCGTCCCGCGTGTAAATATGCCGGGCCTTATTGACCCCGCGGTAGTCTTTACCCTTACGGCCAAGGCCTGATCGGTCAGACCGCCGCCGTTGGTTTCAAGAAAAACATATCCGCTCCCAAACGGAATTTCCTCCTTGAAACGGCTTGGGGGAAAAGCGGTTATAACCGGAGTGGCTACCATAACGCCGACATCCCTGACGTATTCCTCAACCATTTCGACAAAATTGCACTGCGGGCATCTTTGTTCGGAAGGCGGAACGATTATTTTACGACATCGTGGACAGCGATGGGCCAGAATCCTTGCGTTATCGCAAAGTTCAATGAAAAATCTAGAAAACTCTCCTCTGGTGTGTTTGACTCCAGTGAACATCACGTCGTTTTGAACCAGATAATCTTTGCCATCTCTTCCGCGCACCCTCTCAATATTTTTTTCCGGCCACATGGACTCCGGAATTACCCAGTTTTTTTTGTTGTTAGCCACTTCACACCCTCCTTTCAAGGACCATCGCAACTCCGAACATTGAAAGGGAGGCGCCCGTGCCGTGGATCATTCCCCGCTCAAATCCGCGCGAATACATTTCGCGCATAACGCTCCAAGTTGACATCATGTTTGATCCGCCGACAAAATGTCCTCCGAAAACCAATCCGCCCGAAGGATTTACAAGCAAACGTCCGCCCGGCATTATGATGCCTTCGTTGACCAGATCGTTTGCGTGTCCAAGAGGCACGACGCCCGCTTCGGCAAGTGTAATCATCAGTTGCGGAACAAAAGCGTCGTGAAGCTCCATCACCTGAATATCGTTGATTGAGCGTTTGGCCATTTTTAGCGCTTTTTGAAACGCAATATAATCGGAGTAAATTCGGTGTAGAACCTTGAAGCGATTTACGTCCCTGCCGACAAAATACGGCTCGTTAGCCGCGCCAACCCCGGTAATCCACACCGGATCGCGTCCGGTTCTTTTTTGGATTCTTTTGGCCATCTTGCGCGATGCAAAAATCAAAGCGCACGCGCCCTCTGTGTAAACGCACGTTTCAAGTTTGCGGATGGGATAAACAACATAGGGCGAGCGGAGCACCTGATCGGCCGTGACCTTTTCACCTAAACGCTGGGCGTAGGGATTGCTCTGGGCCTGTTCACAAAGAAGCTCAACGATTTTTGCTCTTACCGTCGGGTCAAGGTCTCCCGGATGTTCGTCCATGTAAGCGGCAACGACTTGAGCGTAGCTTTGAGAGGCATGATGACCCAAAGGACGCTCAAACCACGGGTCCCACGAATATCCGATTGTTTGCACCACTGCCGGTGTCGGGCTTTGGGCTTCAAAATCGTAGCAGTCAAGAGCCTTTTCAACTCCAAGCACCAAAACCAAATCGTAAAGTCCGCTTGCGACCCATGTGTAGCCCTCAAGCATGGTGTAAGCGCCGGTAGCACCTCCGCTTGAACACCTTTTCAGGGGCTTATTCGCAAGACCAATGATTCCCTGTAATCCGCTTTCGGGAATTGCCTGAAATTCAAAAATATCGTTATAAATTCCAACAACTCCACCGTCTAGTTCGTCAACATGAATACCGGCGTCTTTAACCGCTTCGGCCGTAGCCATTTGCGCAAGTTCCCATTGTGTTTTTTCCAGCCACCTTGAACGGCAAGGAGTCATTCCCGCGCCAATTACCGCCACATCGCGCATCCGTCTTCCCTCCTCTAAGTTTTCAAAACCGAGCTTATTATATATAATGGAATATATTAGTAAAGGTCGGGGGTAAATTTTTAAATTTATGGCAAAAGATAAGCCACTAGGCAAAGTCAGTCACTATTTTGATAAAGCGATGGTCGCCGTTATCAAGCTTGACGGCGGGCTTAAGGTCGGAGATGAGGTGAAATTTGTGAAAGGCGAGGAAGAGTTTTCGCAGACGATTGACTCAATGCAGATTGAGCATGAATCAATCAAATCGGCCAAAAAAGGGCAGGAGACGGCGGTCAAAGTAAATCAGCCAGCGCGGGAAGGAACGCTCGTGTACAAAGCTTGAAATTTTCCGGAAAAAGAGTATAATAAAACGGCAAACATGAATAAAGAACAGCCCGATTTGTTTCCTCGTGCCGAAAAGCCGGAGGGAAATATTACAAACGAACCCGAAACGCCGAAAGAAATTTCAGACGAAATCCAGGCCAGAAGAAAAAAACAGCGCGATTTAAAAAAACAAGTCCCAGAAGATTTGGCTCGATTAAAAGCAAAACTGGGCCTTGACGAGCCCGGCCCAATTTTTGAAAAAGACAAATAGTGTCCGAAACCCGGTTTCGGACAAGATGGTGCCTGTAGCTTAGTGGTAAAGCGCCGCTCTGTGGCAGCGGTGATGAGGGTTCGATTCCCTTCAGGCACCCCATTGAACACGAAGTGAGCATAATTGCTCGTTTTGTGCTTTATTTAAGCCACTTTTTTGCAGTTCTAACCTTTGGTATTTCTTCTTAAGAGCAGGGTAGCTATTTTTGATAGGCGCAAACCACTCATTTGGCTCAAGAAACAGCTTTTGGTCTGTAATTATCGGCGTTTTCCCCAGTGCCAGCAAAATCTCTTTCTTCAGTTCTAACCCTTCTTTTCCTTTAGTGGTTATAAACGCTTTACGGGCGTAGGCGGCAAAATTAAATGTCTTTTCGGTAAGTTCAAGCCATCGCTCGGCTCGTGTTTCGGTTTCCCTTAATTTTTCCTTAATTTGGGTAATCGTATTTTCAAGCCGTTTCTTTTGTGGAATAAACTGTTCGTCATTGATTAACAATCGGTATCTCATTTGCACAAGCTCATCAAGCTCTTTTTGGGTTTCTGCCAACGACTTATGCCTCATTTCATAAATTTTCGTCCTATTTTCAATTTCAGCATCATTTTTACTGTTAAGACCTTCCAGCGCCCATTCTAAAAACTCTGGCAGGATGGTATAATTTTCAAGCTCCTGCTCAATTTGCAGTTCCAAGTTGTCTACCGACACATATTTCTTTTGCGAACACTTAAAGTCCTTTCTTTTTCTGGTGCAGTGATAATGAGTAAAAGTTTTCATCTCACCAGTCGTCTTTATTAACTTGGTATGATTTTCTGCCGTATAAAGACAGCCGCACTCTCCACATCGTATAGACCCAGTAAAAGCGAAGCGATGTTTTTGTTGAGGTCTGGGCTTGCCTTTTCTTCCAAGAATTACTTGCGCCCTGTCATATTCTTCAAGGGTTATCATCGGCTCGTGATTACCCTTATACTGCGTGCCAGTCGGTTTATGCTCGTTGATGCCAGCGTAAAAAAGATTTGTGAAAATTCTATAAATACCGCTTGACGACAGCTCGCCTCCTCCTCTTTTTTTGTATTTTTTAGTTCTAAAACCCCACTCGTTAGTGGCAATGTAAAGAATTTTCGGTGGAGTATAACTCCCAGTCAGCATCAAATCCCACATTTTACGAACCAGATTAAAACGCTCCGGGTCTTTAATTGTGGTTTTATTTGATTTGTCGTTAAGGTAGCCAAGAGGCGCTAACCCTGACTTGCCACCCCTTTCTAACTTGGACATCATTCCACGCTTCGTGTTTTTGCTTAAATCCAAAATAAACTGGTTAGCAACCCCGCTTTCAACATTAAAAATCAAAACATTGTCCTCCGGCAAATACTGGCGGTCTATGGTTTGGATTGATTTCAAAACTCCTCTTTGCAATAACCAGCTTAACTTTCCGCTATCAATCGGATTGCGGGAGAGGCGGTTTATCTGCCAGCATAAAATCCCGCTTGCTTCGCCATTCTCAATTCGCTGTATCACCTCGTCAAAGAGTGGGCGGTTGTTTGGCTTCTTCGCCGACTTCGCCTCGGTATAAGTTTTCTTAATATCCAAATTAAAGTCGTTGGCAAACTTTTTGAGCCGATTTATTTGGTCATCAATGGATTGCACCTGTCGGTCTTCGCTCTCCGATGACTTTCTGGCGTAAATGAAGTATTTAATTTTGGTTTGTTTTTCGCTCATAACTATTTGGTTTTTACTTTGTTTAGAAAGCTCTTAAACTCGTTTTTATCAATTCTAAACTCTTTGCCGATTTTATACGCCTTGAGCCGCTTCGCTTTTATGTAGCGATATATGGTCATTATGTTTACATCCAAAATAGCGGCAAGGTCTTCGGCTTTCCAAAACTTTTTTTCTACATCAATATCACGTAATGCCATTACTGTCGCATTGCCTACATCAAACTTAATCTGCTTCTTTTTTTTGCCCATAGTTTCATTATACTTTACATTGCTTTACATAGCAAGTGGATAAGTTTTAGCTGTCCGTCTTTAATTTTTTAGCCAATTCTTTTGCCAATCGCTCTATGTCCTCTTGGCTCATAGATTGTTTAGCTCCTTGATTTTTGCCCTCAAAGTCAATGTTTTTAATAATCTCTATCTGTTTCTCTTCATCAATTTTTCCGTAACCATAAGAGCCGAAAGTTGTTCTGACGTCTTCGTGCCCCAAACTTTGGCTAATGGCCTTTTTCTGTTCTTCAGTTAGGGACAGTTTTGATAGTCGCTTTATTAAAGAATGTCTTATAGAGTGCGGTTTATAGTGTTTAATTCCGGCTTCCTTAAATCTTTTTTCAATTATTTTTCTTGGAGATGATGAACTCTCCCAAAAGGTCGGCTCAACCTGTCCTGTATTATAATAACTTAAATTTTCAACCCCATTCTCTATTTTTGTTGCTGGAAATAGTGGGTCGTCTGGCTTAAACTTCTTTTTGTCTTCCAAATAATCAAACCATTCAAGAAAGTAATCCAATGACTCTTTGTAAAGATAGGGAATTAAGGGCGTAATAATTCTTTTTGAAAATTTCGTCTTAACTCCAAAAGCAGGGTTTTGGTCTATGGTTAATTTGTCCCTATCAAAACTTTTCATTGGTAACGTTCTAACGGCGGAAATTCTTGCCCCTGTTAAGAAAATTAAGGAGATTAAAGCCCTGTCTCTCTGTTCAACCTCTGAACTGCCCTGTAAGCCCACTGAATCGCCCTGTATGCCCTCAATTACGGCTTTAATATCCTCTAAACTGGGGACTTCTATATTTCTTGGCTGGGTGGCGATTTTAACCTCGGCCTTTGATAGATTTAAGTAATCTATAGCTGTCTGGTCAATTTTTTTATAACCCTTTTGTTTTGACAACCACCCAAAGAAGACCCTTAAATATCGCAACATATCATAGCAGTAAGAAACACTAATTTCTCGCTGGGAGTTGGCTTTCTTTTTGGTTTTCAACCAGCCCTTGAACCCTTCTGCCGCCGTTTTGTTAAAACCAATATAGTCAGTTTTATGCGAAAAATCTTCCCAAAGCCAAATTGCATTTTCGTAGCACTCAATCGTCTTTTCTGAAAACCCCTTGGAGTTTCTGACATACCCAAAAAACCTCCTTTTGATTACCTCGTTTTTATAAATTATTGAAGCCATATTGCTTTTGATTGTTTAACGCTATTAAGTGGGACATTTACGAGTGGCTATAAACAACGCTATTAGTTTTGCCTTTCACCCCGTAAAAATCTATTTACTTTGGTATTACAAACTTTACATAAGCCCGTCCTTTTTAACTGCTCTAAATCACTTCTCCCTATTCTTTTTCCGGTTTTAACAATCTTTTCACTTCCTGTTTTTGTCTCAACTGATTTATGGCATTTCATACAAAAAAACTCGCTTTCGCCCAAAACAAATCTTCTCCTTTCCCGTTTTGCTTTAAGAAAGCCACGCAAGTCCGCTCCGATTACCAGTAAAGGATTTACGCCTTTTTCAATGACCTTCAGCCCTTCTGTTTTTATCCAGCGCTGGCAAGTTTTCCTATCTACGCCCAAAAGCGAGGCCATTTCGGTAATGTTATAGCTTCTTCTTGTCTTGATTAAACGCAAGTTATAATTAGCCATAAATCATTATTTATTTTTTGCTACAAATCCAGTTTCTTTTCGCCTTTTTTGAACCATCTTATATTCCGCCTCGGTCATTGGTTTATAGATAAGCTCAACCAGACGAAGCAATTTCGTCCCATTTTCAAGAGCTTCTTCACGAGAAATTTCACAATTGAACCTCTTTTTAACCAGCTCCTGATATTTAGTTATTTGCTCATCCGAAAGCATATACAGCTATTCTAAAAAACCCTCTAAACTCAAAGGAGCAAGAGGGCTTAAGAGGGTTTTTGTTCCTTTTTGAGTAAAAAATAAAAGGGCTTTTCGTTAGCCCCCCAATGCCGACACAAACTGTCTCCTAAAATTTACTCCCTAACCCTCCAACTCAAGCCATATGTTCTGTTTTCTATCATCAAGTTTATACTTTATTTCTCCTTTCAACTTCTTATTTTTTTGTAATTCCTTTTTGGTATATCCTACAATATCTAATTTTCTTTGTTTTTGTGTCCCATAGTTAATGAGATTCGTGTCATTTTTGTCTTTAAGCAATCTAATTGCTTCAAATACGGCGTCAATGGTTTTGTGCACACCAAAATGTGGACTGCAAAGCGCCTCAAGCAATCTAAAATGCCGAGAGGAAACACTGCCTATATCAATTAACTCGCCTTGCTTATAAAACTTGAAATATCCCTTACTCCCTCTTGCTTCTGTATATGGCTTAATTTTTCTTCCGGTTTCTACTTCTTCTGCACTTTTCGTTGGCGTAGCTGTCTCCCGTTCTGATTTTTTGGTTTGATTAAGTTTTTTCTCTATGTCCTCTCGCCACTTATTTAACAATACAAAGGGGTCTTGTTTTGCACCAATTGACAACCGCAAAACGAGTTTATTTTCTAAGTCGTATTCCGAAACATCAATGAGCCTGCCCTCACCAGACAACCACTTTCGTAGCGTTTCTTTCTTTTTTCTCTCTTCTGCTCGTTTCTCAAAATCACTACTCCCACCAAAAATATCCCCAGCAAGGATATAAGTTGATTTGTTCTTGAGTTCTTCGTATGGCTTTTCGTTAAGAATGACTACAAATTTGTAATTATTGATTTTGTTGATGCTTCTAAAAATTGACCCCATTTCTGTATAAGCAAAACCGCCTCTTTCTAACGTGGTAAATGGTATTTTAACCATCCTGCTTAACTTACTCCAGCCGTCAAGTTCTATCTGATTGAAAATAATCTTTATTATTTCTAAAAACTTCCGCAGATTGTCTTCAGAATATCCAACCAACTCGTCGCCGTTTTTCACACCAAACTCTGCTTGCTCATTTACTTTTGTTTTTCCCTCCAATTTGTCTTTATCTGGAGTTGGATGTGTTGCTAATTTTTCGCTTGGTTTTACTTTTAAGCATAAGATATTGTATTGAAATTTGGCTTTATCTAATCTCTCTGATACCGCCAATTTCTTAAGCCCGTATTCTTTCCGAATAGGGTTATAATGCGCTTTTGCGCCTTCCTTTGTTATGCCTCTTCCACTCATTTGTTCCGAACATTTTTCAATTGCCCGTTTTTCATCATACTCAAGTGATTTTAATTCAAATTCTAGGGTGTATATTTCTTTTTTTAGAACATCAATTTTTTCTTCATTTGCCGTGGTTAAATCTGATTCAGTTATAAAGGGGGGTTGTGGAATCCGCTTGCTTATCTCCTTAATTTGTTCATCTATTTCCCGCAGTTCATCGGTATAAGGAAGCCCAATACCCATTTGGTATCTTTTAATGGCTTCTGCCTCTATCTCCGCCCTACGACTATACAAACTAAACAAAAGTTCCTCTGGTGTCATCGTAATTTAAGGTAATTGTTTGCAGACAATATCTATCTGCGTTATGCTCTATGTTAAGCAATGTAAGGTAAAAAATCAATCCCTCTATGGATAAAATAAAAAAGATTATTCAGTTTTTCACCCAATCTACAACAAAACTTAATAACCTATCTCTGCCTGCAGTTATTTTAATAGCAAGTATTGTTTTGGGAGGTTTTTTCTATGCGAGCCAAGTAAATAAACAGCGCAGTATTGAAAAACAACAGCAAATAGAATTAAAAGCAAAAACAGAAAAAGAAAATAGAGAATATATAGCTAAAAGGAAATTAGATTGTTTGGCTATTTATAAAGCTGAAGCCGATAAGTTTAGTAATGTGCAAAGCTGGAATTATGACCCCACTACTCTTGGGAACATCGTTTTGCGCGATATTTGCGAGATTATATATAAAGATAATAAGACGGGGAAAAACTTTAGTAATTATTTTTGACGCCGTGCCAAAACGAACCAAGAAAAAAGATAAAATACCGGAGCTTCTGACGCTCAAAGAGGCGTGTGATATTCTAAAATGCCATCCAAACACTCTCCGGCAGTGGGACAATAAAGGTATTTTGGTTGCTGTCCGTTTTGGCGAACGCAAAGACAGGCGTTATCGGAAAAAGGATGTTTTGGGGTTATTAAACTAAAAGAAAATATGAAGTTTTTGTTTATCACATTATTTATAATTGGCTCGCTATTTTTTACCGCATCTTTTTCTGAACATCCACGAAAAATGTTATTTAGGTATATTGCAATTGCGGTATATATTTTAATGTTTATTTTAGCAAATACAATTTTATAATCCTTATGAATAACAAAGATATTAAAGAAGAGCTGAACACCATTGCATATCACACGCACTGGACAAGACAAAATACAGAGTGGATAGATTATAAGGTTGGCGCTATTAAAACAATGGTAAAAACGATTATGATAGTTTTGTTTGTTTTAACAATTTTAATGGTTGTTGCCTTAACACATTTTTGGTAAGAAAAAATTATGGAAAGTGAATTACATAAGAAAATAGAAGCAACAGGATATAAACTTATTGTATTTTGGTTTATAATCGGATTTATTTTAGGAGCAGTTATTTTTTAATAATGACATAATTTTATTAACAACTTGATTGCCTAACCCTCGTGAATTAAAAACTCCGAGGTATGGCACAAAAAACCCGCTACAGGACAAAAAGCTCGTCGTCAGAGCACCTGTAGCGGGTCATATCTGAAAGGATATGGGTAGCGAAAGCTATCACTGGCGGCGGGCTTTTTGTCATCCGCCAGAGCAAAGTTAAAACCCGCTACAGGTTTATGACCAATAAAATAATTTGCTACATTCGTGGCGTTGAAATTGTTGAAACGCCCGAAGAAAAAGTTAGGCAGGAATATGCCCGCCGTCTTGTTGAAGAATACGGCTACCCCAAAGAGCTGGTTGATGTTGAAGTCCAAATCCAACTTGGCAGGGACGAAAGCAAGAGAGCCGACATTGTTGTTTATCGCTCAAAACAAGATAGAGAAAAGCAAGAAAACCACAACATTATTGTTGAGTGTAAAGAGCCAGATGTTAAGTTTCCTGACGGAGAAAAACAGCTCAAGGCGTATGTAAATGCCACCACTACCCAAATAGGCGTTTGGACAAACGGCATAGAGTTTAAGTATTGGAAACGATTAAAAGAGCCAGACCGCTACGAAGAAAAAGGATACCTGCCAAAATATGGACAGGAGTATGGCGATAAAAAAATACTCAAAAAAGACCTTCGCCCATCAAGTAATTTACAGGCAACTTTTAAGCGTATTCACGACAATATCTATGCTAACTATAAATCTGGCAGAAAGGAGAAAGTTTTTTACCAAGTCATCTATCTTTTGTTTGCCAAAATCCAAGACGAGAAAAGTCGCAATGCGGAGTGCGAATTTGTAATTTACGATAGAGAGTGGGATGAAATACGAGATAAAGACACGAGTAAAACATTTCAAAAAAGAATTTTTGATTTATTTGAGCAGGCAAAAAGCCGAGAAGAATTTAAGAGTATTTTTGATGGCTCAGAAAAGATAGAGATACCAATAAGACAAATTGCCAATGTCGTCAGCGAATTTGAAAACATTACCGTTTTAGATACCGATGTTAAGGGCGAGGCGTTTCAAGCATTTTTGAGTGGATATTTTAGAGGAGACGCTGGACAATTTTTCACTCCAGACCCAATCAAAAAATTAGTCGTAGAGATGTTAGAGCCAGAGCCAGACGAGGTTGTGTTAGACCCTGCCTGCGGCTCATCTGGCTTTCTGGTTTTTGCAATCAATCACTTCCGAAATCTTACTAAAAAGCAAAAGGGCTGGGTTGATATAAAAGGTAATCCTCTTAATGATGTTGATTTAACACCAGACCAGAGAGAAATTTTAAGAGGTCAAACCAAAGAATATGCAAGCACCCATATTAAAGGCGTTGATTTTGATAATGACCTTACCAAAGTCGCTAAGATGTATATGGTTATGACCGATGATGGACACACTGGCATTTGGACTTCCAATGCCCTTATTCCTTTTGATGAATTTACAAAAAACACAAAAGGCACAATTACAC
>MHMQ01000003.1:12888-33225 GCA_001819395.1 Candidatus Niyogibacteria bacterium RIFCSPLOWO2_01_FULL_45_48 | reverse complement strand
CCAAACTGAACGCTCGGACGGGCAAAAAGGAAGGGGGTTGGGGGGGAAGGAATTTTTGCCCGTCCTCGCTTTCCGCCGCCGAATTTCGTATTTCGCTTTGCGAAATGCGCCGCCAAGAATTTTGTTTGATTATTTTCATTTTATTTGGTAGTATAATAATAAGGGTAATAACCTTATATACCATAATACTACCAAAACTTTATTTATATGACAAGTGGGAAAACAATCAGCGAAAATATTAAGAAAATGCGCACCAAGCTTGGCCTAACTCAAGATGATTTAGCCAAGAAAGCTGACATCAAATACACAACGCTTATGAAAGTCGAAAGCGGCACAGTGAATAAGCCAAGCGTCCAAACTATGGCGAAAATTGCCGAAGCGCTTGGCGTTTCAATAGAGAATTTGATAAAATAAATAAGGTCGGAAAAATAATTTTTACACAAGATATTATTATGAGGAATAAAATATTAGTAATTTCAATAGTTTTTATTACAGCTTTAGTATTGTTTGGTTTGTTTTTATTTACCAAAACATCAATTAAAACGCCGAAAGGCGAAACTCCAGCTCCGGTTTTTCAATCTAATCAAATAAAATTTTCAGATCAGGAAATATTAAACACAGTTTATTCCGACCATAAAACCCCCGATGGATTTTTTGCAGATATTCTTGAGAAGGGGGGAAAGATTTCTGACTCTGTTTATTATGAAAGGGTATTGGAAAATAATAATTGGGCATTTTATTGCACAAATGATGTTAATACGGCAAAACAGTTGGTAGATAAAAATATCGCGGATTATAATAAGCAGGCGTCTCCAGGCAGAATTATTATTGATACCAGCGAAAATGAAAAATTTTTTGAATTTAAAACGCTAGAAACTCACGAGAGTCTTTCAGATAGAAAATACTATTTACGTTATAGAGTGTATAAATGTAATTATTTATCTGATTTACAGCATGGGATGTATTATAAGACAGATAAATTAATTTCGGATGACTATATAGGCATATTTGCTAAAAAACCTATAACAACAGAAAATGTTAAAGAGCTTGTGGAATTTTTATGGTATTCTGCATTCAGTAATTATAATTTAGGAGGAGCCAAGATATTAAGTTCATTTACAGAGGAAAATGGTAATTCGATAAAACATACACTTTTTGAAACAAAAGTTGTGTATGGAGATTGGGGATTGAGTGATCAAATTACCTTAATTAAATCAATTTACACTATTAATAAAAATTCTGGGGAAATTAGATTGGTCGAGGAAAATATTAAAACTTTACAAGGTAGAGGTAATTAAAGATTTTGTCTTGAGGCGGCGCGCCAGTTTCACTGGCACGAAATTCAGCGGCGGCGGAAAGCGAGGACGGGCAAAAATTCCTTCCCCCCCAACCCCCTTCCTTTTTGCCCGTCCGAGCGTTCAGTTTGGCGCGCGAAGCGCGCCATCAGTTCCGCTCAAAAAAGGTTCGGATTTCGTCAAACAAACGCACCACACATTTTTAATTTTAAAAACGAAACAAAAAAGCCGAACTTGTTCGGCTTTTATTTTTTATAAAACATTTTTTCCGTCGCCATTATTATGGCGCCCTTGTCCGGGTTTTCAGGGCGTCAAAAATATGTTAAAATTTTTATGGTTTTGAAAATGGGCAGGTGGTGAAATGGCAAACACGCAAGGTTTAGGACCTTGTGCCGAAAGGCTTGAGGGTTCAAGTCCCTCCCTGCCCACTGCGCGCTTAGCTCAGTGGTAGAGCGACCCGTTTACACCGGGTAGGTCCGGGGTTCGATCCCTCGAGCGCGCACAAACAAATTTATTTGTTTTGCGCGGGGATCGAAAGCCGGAGCGTTATTTTGCGAGCGCGGGCGAGCAAAATCGCGAGGCGAGGTCGCGACCGAGGAGGCGGAAGCCGACGAGAGTTGTGACCGATCCCTCGAGCGCGCACAAATTTATGGTATACTCATAAAAGACTTGAAAATGTGGGGGAGAACAATGCTTTTTTGGGTTGGGCTTTCAATCCCGTTTCTGGCTTTAACCTTGTTTGTTTCCCACAATAGATATGAGAAAACATACGATGAAATCGCTGTTTTTCTTTTGGCGTCGGCAGTAGTTTATTTTTGGTATTTATTGCACCAGTCAGGAGTTAAAAAATGAAAAAGCCTAAAACCCCGCTTAGCGGGGTTTTGTTATTTTGGTGCCGCGGGGGTGAATCGAACACCCGACGCCATGCTCTTCCAAGCATTTGGACTATATCATCCTCCGGTGTGCACCGGAGGCTGGGCGCTTATGCGAGGTTATTGTTGGGACTCACTCGCTAGTCTCTACACCTTCTCCCGAACCTTGGCCCCCGAGAGCTTGGCTCGGGGTTGTTCTGCAACATGAACTGCAGAGTTTTCCCCGAATTCACCCAGTTTTCAATCCCGCATTACTGCGGGATGGCCCGAAGAATCCAGGCATGCGCTCTACCACTGAGCTACCGCGGCATATTTCGTTTTCAAACCATCAGTAAATACTAAGAAAATTTTTTCATCCCGTCAATCCATCCCATAATTTTATGAAATAATTTTGTATCGCCAACTCGTATTTGTATTGTTCCATGAGGCAAACTGTTGTAGGGCTTTTTGCTCAAACTGGACTTGCTGATACCAATGTAAATTTTATCAAATCTGCCCCTTGGGATTTTGGTCACTTCAGACCAAAAATTGAGCAGGGTTTCTGGGTTTTGGTGTTTAAAAATTCTTAAGTTTGCGGCTAACCTTTCTTGTGGGATAAGACAAATATCTTTTAAAAATCGTATAAATATTTTAATTATATGCGGGTCTGAATTCGTCAAACTGACAACGTGATGAGTTCGTTCTCTGCCATCCCTGACGACCGGACGCTTGTAACCCTCCGCCCAATACAAACTAACACCGGCTATAAATAAATCACGCTTGTTAATTGACCTAAACTCGTTTTTGGCTTCACCTCGTATTTTGTCTCTTCTTTCCAAAGCCAACTTGGTCTGGTTTATATTTCTTTTTAAAAGCCCCTCGAGTGATTTCGCCCTAGATCTTTTTAATATTTTTTCTTTTGCTTCTTTTGATAATTCCAATTCTGAAAACCACCCCGATAATGTGGATTTCGGCACACCAAACATGTCTCTGATTTGAGTATAACTTTTTCCACCCAACCTTAACCTTAATGCTTTTTGGCGATCTTTTCTCATAACAAACCCTATATAACTTAACTATAGTTATAGTGTAGTAGGTTCATAAGTAAATGGCAAAACAGGTTATCCACATAAACCAAACACGCCACTTGGGTGGCGTGTTTGTGATTTGGACGCTATACTTGGTTTTACTTAGGGTTTTTTCTAAATATTCCAACAGCCCCGACAACAATAAAAATTAACCCCAAAATTTTTGAAAAATCTAGAAACACCTCATTCGTCCCCTGAAAGACAAATCCGGCTGCAAAGAAAATTAAACCGACGATTGTAATTGTTGCTGGTCTCAAATTTTTTGTCATGACAATTTTTTACTCCTGTTTTATTTTTAGTTTTTGGATGCGGGCTTTGTCTATTTTGGGAAGTCTTATTGTGAGCAATCCGTTTTTTAGCGTAGCCTCCGAACCCTCAACGTCAACTTCTTGCGGAAGAAGAATGGAGCGGGAAAACGAGCCCCAGTAAAGCTCCTGGTAGAAATAGTTTTCATCGGAAATATGGCCGCCTCTTTCGCGTTTCCCGCGGACAGTCACCATCTCCTGGGTTATTGCGACGTCCAATTCGTCCGGTTTTACGCCCGAAACCACCGACTGTATAACTATTTCGTCCAGAGTCTGATAAACATCAACCAAAAGCTGGCCTTCGTCCGAAGTCTCGGGAAGCTGGCCCTTTTTATCCAGTTCGGCGCCTTTGAAACTAAATGTTTTTTCTTCCGCCTCTTCTGCGGGCACCGAGCCGGTTAATCTTTCCAGAAACGATCGCCTGTCTTTTGGCATGTTTTTGTTTTGTTTTTATTTTTTAATTTAATAAAGGCGGTTTTTCTCTTTTAACTTTCTCAAAAGAAAGTATCAATATTATTATACCCAGCCAGACCACCGAAAAAACGTAAATCATTCCTTCGGCTCCTCCTTTCATTATAAAGAAATTAAAAACGGCATGCAACAAAGTGGCCAGAACCAGCCCCCCCAGGGCGTTGCGCCAGCGGTGGTGTTTGTGAAAAAAATCAAAAGCTATAGATAATCCCACCACCGAGGAGGCCAAAACATGCAAAAGTGTCGCGCCGACGAAACGAAGGTGGGTCGCGGCGATACCGGACGCAATCTCCCCCTGAAAAAGACCGAAAAGCATTAAAACGTTCTCAAGCGCGGCGAAACCGAGAGCCGCGGTTATAAGATAGATCGGCGCGTCAACCGGTTCGTCAAAAACATCTTTACGCAAAGCGGCCCAGTAAGCCGAAAAATATTTTAGCGATTCTTCAATGGCCGCCCACGCGACAAAAAGCAGAAAAGACAATTTGTTTCTAGACCATAAACCAAGGTCAATTCCGAGATAAAAACTGGCTTCTTCCAAAAAAAGAGCGGCGAAAACGGAAACTGCCCCGGCGCCAAAAGCCAGAAATAGGGCCCTGCGCGGTTCGGGATGCGGGTCTTCACGGAGCCAAAACCAGAGCCAAATCAAAGCGGTAATCAACCCGCCAATGGCAGCCGAAACGCCGGCCAAAGGATTAGCGATCACTTGGGCCATTGGGCAACAATTAAAAGATTACCTTTATTTTCCGGAAAGACCGGCCATATTTCTTCGGTAATGTGCGGTAAAAACGGGTGCAGGAGTTTTAAAGAATCCGCAAGAACGCAGTTTAAAATTTTTGCGGTATTGTTTTTGACATTTTCATCATCCGTCTGTTTTTTTGAAGCTTCAAGGTAAACATCGCAAAAATCATGCCAGAAAAAATCGTGCAGGGCGCGAAGGGCTTGACCGAATTCGTATTTATCTATTTTGCGGGAGACGTCTTTTTTTATTTTTGCAAGTTCAGCCAAGATTTTTTTATCTGCTTTGGTTTGAGCTCTCGGTTTATTGCTCGGGGTTTTTAACCCACCCCTTCGTTCCAAAACAAAACGGCTCGCATTCCAAATTTTATTCAAAAATTTCTTTCCGGCGACCAACGCTTCTTCTGACCAGCGAAGATCCTGTCCGCCCATTGCCTGCCAAATTAAAGCGAAACGAACAGCGTCTGCTCCGTATTGATCGATTAAACCCAGCGGATCAATGCCTGTTCCCAAAGATTTAGACATTCTCTTGCCTTCTTTGGTCAGAATAGTCGCATGCACGATAAGGTCGCGAAAGGGCGTTTTTTTCATTAACTCCAAACCGGAAAAAATCATGCGAGCGTCCCAAAGATTAACAATACCGCGATCATTGGTTAAAACTTCTGTTGGATAAAACTTTTTTAAATCCTTGGTTTTTTGGGGCCAGCCAAGTGTCGCAAAAGGCCAAAGTGCCGAAGAAAACCAAGTGTCCAAAACATCCGTCTCTCCCTCAATCGGAATTTTGTGCCCCCACCAGATTTGGCGGCTGACAGTCCAATCCTTAATATTTTTCAGCCAATCAAAATATGTTTTTTCAAATCTTTTCGGATAAAACCGGACCTTGCCCGACTTGACTGCCTTGATCGCAAGTTTCGCAAGCTCATCCATTTTCAAAAACCACTGCATTGATGGAATCGGCTCAATAATCCGGTTGCACCGGTAGCAATGCGCGACATTGTGAGTAAGCTCTTCTGTTTTTTCCACAAAGCCGAGCCGTTCCAATTCCTCCACAACCTTTTTCCTGCACTCCTCCGTGTTCAATCCCTCACAAATTTTTCCGGCCTCCTTTGTCATTTTGCCGTCTTCTCCTATAATTTTTGGAGCCGGCAGTTTGTGGTCCTTTCCGATTTCGGCGTCAAGAAAGTCGTGGGCCGGAGTTATTTTTACAGCCCCAGTTCCAAACTCCTGTTCAATTCTCCTGTCAGAAATTATCGGGATCCCACGATTTTTTATCGGCAACGTCGCTGTTTGCCCCACAATATTTTTATACCTCGCGTCTTTTGGATTTACGGCCACGGCCGAATCGCCAAGCATTGTTTCGGGCCGAGTCGTCGCTACCGAAACGTAACCACCATTTTTTAGCGGGTATTTTATAAACCACAAATTTCCTTTTTCTTCGGTGTGTTCCAACTCCAAATCGGATAAACTCGTACGACAGCGCGGGCACCAGCTTATTACCCGCTCCCCCCTGTAAATCCAGCCCCTTTTTTGATAGTGAAGAAACGCCTCCGCCACGGCTTTTTGATAATCTTCGTCCATCGTAAAGCGAGTCCTAGACCAGTCGGCCGACGAACCGAGCTTTTTGAGCTGACTTAAAATTATCCCGCCGTATTTCTCCTTCCATTCCCAGACCTTTTCCAAAAACTTTTCCCTTCCAAGTTCGTGACGGCTCAACCCCTCTTTTCGCAACTCTTTTTCCACAACATTTTGCGTGGCAATGCCAGCATGGTCCGTACCGGGCAGCCAAAGAGTTTTGTATCCGGACATGCGCTTAAAACGAATCAGGGCGTCAGAAATGGTGTATTCAAGAGCGTGACCCATATGAAGAGACCCCGTAACATTGGGCGGCGCCATACTCATTGAAAAAGTTTTTGGCCTTTTGCCCGGCAGTTTGTCGGGATTAAAATAACCGCTGGCCTCCCAGCGTTTGTAAATTCTGTCCTCAACCCCCTTCGGGTCATATGGTTTTGAGAAATCAACTGCCATATTAAAATTTTACCTCTTAATGCTTGTATTTTAAATACCGAGTGGATTTGGAATTTGGCAAAAATTTACAATGAAAGACGGCCCGAGGCTTTTAGTTTTGCCGGTTTTGTAAAATCCCTTTTAAGCGCGTGAAAATAACCCGCCACGGCTATCATTGCCGCGTTGTCGCCGGTGAAACTTTTTTCAGGAAAAAAAGTTTTAAGGGGCAGGCGCCGAGAGTTTATGGTTTTGATTAGTTCTTTGCGCAAATGTTTATTGGCGGCAACTCCTCCCGCAACGATTAAAGTTTTTGGCTTATGTTTTTCAACCGCTTTCAATGTTTTTATAACCAGAACCTCAATCGCGGAGTTTTGGAACTCTTTAGCCAAAGCGGCTTTATTTATTTTCGGATTGTCGCGAAGCGCATAAAGAACCGCCGTCTTCAAACCCGAAAAACTAAAATTAAAATCTTTAGAGTTTATCATCGGCCTCGGCAATTTTATGTTAAACATCTGGTGTTTAACATTGGATTTGTCGGCAAGCTTGGATAAGGCTGGGCCTCCGGGGTAAGGCAGACCGAGCAGGCGGGCAACTTTATCAAACGCCTCGCCCACCGCGTCATCCAGAGTTTCGCCGACGATTTTGTAATTCAGCCAGCCTTTCATTAAAACCAGCTCGGTGTGCCCGCCTGAAACAAGCAGTGCTAAAGCAGGAAACCGGATATTCTCATTTTTGCCACCCAAAAGAATCGAAGCGAGATGGCCAGCCATATGATTTACGGCAACAATCGGTTTTTTGTGTTCTTTTGCCAGTGATTGCGCGAAATTTATTCCTTCCCACAGGCACGGCTCAAGCCCCGGCCCTGTGGTTACGGCCACAGCGTCAAACTTGGACGTGAAACGTCCAAGTAGTTTTTTGTAAAGAATCGGTAGGTTTTTTTCGTGTTCGCGCTTGGCTAAATTAGGCACAACTCCGCCAAACGGCGCGTGGATTTTAATTTGCGAAGCAACCAAATTTTTTATGACGCGAAAACGAGGGTTTTTTAAACCCCCATTCGCCTCAACCAGCGCGATTCCGGTTTCATCGCAAGAAGTTTCAATTCCGAGAATTTTCACTTCTGAATTTTATTTTTCTACGAATTAAACTTACCATTGCTCCAATGATAAAATAAGCTAAGACTCCTCCCAAAATTAATATAAAAATCACCGGTCTATTTACTTCTCCAATTGCAATTAAAGGATTGTCGGTTATAAAAAATAATAACGGAAATCCAAGCAGGAAAGCGGGCAAAAGAACTGGCAAGGATAGGACTATGCCCACAAAACACTCTTCGCCTTGACATAAACTTCCCCATATAAGTGAGGGGATTAACAGAATTATTCCAACCATAATTCCCCTTACCCCTCCCACCAACCAATACGGCCAATTTTCCCAAGTCATAAATTTATCTTACCTCAAATAAGTTGAATAAACTATTCCGCCGTCAACGATGAGGCCGGCGATACCGATTATTAAAAACAAAATAACCGCCCAGCGCGGAAACGGCTTGCCGGTTTTCAGCGACCAAATTGAAATTACGGTTACGAACAAAAAAGTCGCGAGGCCGAATATGTCAAAAAATTCTGGACGAAAAAACATGATGTGCGGTCAGGGGGAATCGAACCCCCGGCTCGTCCTTGGCAAGGACGCATATTAGCCACTATACGATGACCGCCTACGACTTAATTTACCAAAAAGACGATTTAACGCAACTCTCCCAGAACTTTTTCCAATTCGTCCGGCAGGTCGGCTTCAAAGGACATTTTCGCGCCGGAAGGCGAAACAAATTCCAGCTTCCATGCGTGTAAAAATTGGCGGGCGAGGCCCGCGGGACACGCCGGATTTTTCCCGCCGTAAATTTTATCGCAGGCCACCGGACGGCTGATTGCCGCAAAATGCGCCCGAATCTGATGAGTGCGTCCGGTAATCAGGCACGCTTCCAAAAGCGTAAACTTTTCGAATCGCTTAACAATTTTATATTCTGTTATCGCCCCCCTTAACTTGCCCGAAGCTCCGCGGCCGGCAATGCGCCTACGAGAATCTTTCCGGCTTCGTCCTATCGGCAAGTCAATCACGCCTTCGCCGTCTTTTACTGAGCCGGAAACTAAAACCAAATATGTTTTTTTGATTCCGTCCTTTCCGCCTTTGCCGGAAAAAAGGGATTTTAAATATTCAAAAGATTTTTGGTTTCTGGCTACAATCATAAGCCCCGAAGTGTCTTTATCCAGACGGTGAACAATGCCCGGCCTTGTCGGATCGTCTCCAACTCCGCGAATTTCCGGAAATTTTTTAACGACCCCCTGAACCAGAGTGTTTTCATCATGATTTTTGTCAGGATGCACCACAACACCCGCCGGTTTGTTCAAAACCAGAAAATTTTTGTCTTCGTAAATTACATTTAGCTCCACGGCGTCTGGTCTGGGGTCTTTTTTAAATCCTCGGATTTAGGCAAAGACAGCGGCGTGAAAGTCTGCACAGGGGGCGGTCCGAAAGGGCGCGTCGGCTGTATTACCGGAGCTGAAGGTTTCGGCAAAACAAATGGTTTTGGCTGGATAAACACGCCTGATTCAGCCGGTTTTGGCGGGGCGGGCGGAATTGGAGCCGGTTTTGTAACGGGTACAACTGGTTTTGGAGGAAGAGGAATAGGAGGAGGTGTCGGAGGAATAAATTCTTTAGGCGCCGGCTTTGGTGAGAAAACAGGAGAAGGCGGTTGTGTCGGGGGTTTCGGCGGAACAAATGGTTTTGGCTGGATAAACACGCCTGATTCAGCCGGTTTTGGCGGTATCGGTCCGGGCGTGGCCGGGTTAAAAAATCCTTTCTCCCTATGTACGGCTATCTTTGCTTTGAGTTCAGCCACTTTCAGTTTTTTCTCGCTTTCAATAAAAACGTACACCGCAATTCCAAGCGCCAGAACTATTGCGGAGTATCTCAAGACCGCGGTCCAGAAAGACGAGACTTCCGCGTTCGGATCTTGGGTTATAAAACCCTCATAAAAACCGGTGATAAAAAAGAGGGCCAAACCCAAAACAAGCCAGAAAACAGCCCCCCACAAAACTGCTTTTAAAATAATTCTTGCCATACATATAATAATAGCACGAATGCGCCATACGCATGGCGTATTCATGTGGATAGTGCGCGGTAGAAGGATCGAACTTCTGGCCTCTTCGATGTCAACGAAGCGCTCTACCACTGAGCTAACCGCGCGTAATTTAAAGAGTATAAGTATTTTAACAGACTTGCTTTTTTATGCCAAGAATATAGTATTAGCGCAGTTTTGCTTCTTTGAAAAGGGTCTGGGATGACAAAACAGGAAATCTCCGCATTGACACCAAAAGATTTTGATATAGACACGGAAAGAGGTTTTCTGCCTTCACGTGAACCCCGGCTGCCAACACCTTCTGTTTACCCGCGAGCTGTTCTGGCCGAACAGGGTCTTGCTCTTCCAAAAATTCTTACCTCCGGAAAAATTCGCGAGATATTCAAACCGGGCTTGGACCGGGTGCCAAAAATTGATTTACAATTCTTGAAAAACGACCGACAGGCGCTTGATGAGACGATGCGCTATTTTTCTTTTCTTGCGCACGCGTATGTCTACGCGCCGGGCGAGGAACCTGCCAAAATACTTCCTGCGTCAATAGCCGTTCCGTTTTATAAATGCGCTAAACTGTTGGGGCGCCCCCCAGTGCTTTCTTACGACTCTTACGCCCTTCACAACTGGTTCAGGCTTGACCCGACAAAACCGATAGAACTTGGAAATATTGCCATTGCCCAAAATTTTTTGGGCGGAATTGACGAAGACTGGTTTATTCTGGTTCATGTTGATATTGAGGCAAGGGCCGGAAAAATACCCGCGGAATGTCTTTTTGAAATTCAAGCCAGAACCGAAAAAACAGCACCTTTCGCCTCTCTGGCCCTAGCACTTATGGCCCAGCGCCAGGAAAAAATGCTTGATACCATGAAACGAATGCCGGAACATTGCGACCCTTACATATATTACACGCGCGTAAGGCCGTATCTTTTCGGCTGGTCGGAGCGTTCGCCGTTACCAAATGGAGTTATATACGAGGGCGTTGACGAGTTTGAAGGAAAACCGCAAAAGTTCTTCGGTGAAACAGGCGCCCAAAGCTCAATAGTCCCGGTTCTTTACGCTTATCTCGGAATTGAATTCAAAAAGGACGGGTTCATGCATTATTTAATGGAAATGAGAAAATATATGCCCGCGGGACACAGAAAATTCATTGAATTTTTGGAAAACACGAACGTCGGGTGGGGAACTTTGAGAGAATATTTTATGAAAACAGGCGACGTTTACAAAGAGAGCGCTTATAACCGATGTGTTGACCTGCTTGTCGAGTTTTTGGAACTTCACTATAACTTTGCCAAAAATTATATTGCCGATCAGGAACAAAAATGGGCCTCCAACCCGACTCGCTCCGGCACCGGCGGAACAGAATTTTTGAAATACCTCCGGGAACACATTGAGACCGTACGAGCACACATAATTTAACAAATTTAAAACCCCGATCATTTCGGGGTTTTTATCGTGAAGCCTTTGCGATTTCCTCAAGAATTTTTTCCGCAGCGCCTCTGGGACCGCCAACGCTTTTCGGAGCGCGGGTTATTGCCGAGCCGACAACAATCTGGTCGGCGCCAAACCGTATTGCTTTGCCTGCCGACAGAGGCATTGCGTGCCCACTCGCCGGATGCCATCCGGCGCGGATTCCGGGCGAGATAATTTTCAAGCCGTATGCGGCTTTAACCCGCTCGGCAATAAACGCCGGACAAATAACTCCATCCGCCCGGATCATATACAGCCTCGCGGCCATCGCCATGACGCGAGAAACAGCCTCTTCTTCGGAGCCAATACGATCGGAAGTCAGAAGACTCACCCCGAACATTTTGCTTTTTCCCTTATGCCAGTTGGCCAATTTTAAGGCCTCGAGGCTCGAATCTTCTCCGGCGTAAATGCTGAAAATTTCGGGACTTGATGACGAAACCAAATTTTGAACGGATTTTCCGGATGTTTCCGGAATATCAAAAATTTTGTTGTCCCAGAAAACATTTTTCCCGAGGGAGTGAACGAACTTTGCAACAGAATGGGCGTGTCCGGCATACATAAGCTGGGAGCCGATTTTGAACCACTCAATAACGGACATAAGGCGCTGAATCATCAAAATCGCCTTCTCTACAAGGTGTTCGTCAATTGCCACAATAAGCCGTTCTTCCGGTTTCGCCACAGTTTCTCCAGTTTTATCGGCATCCGATCTTAGAAAAAATTAGCACAAGCGCAATCAAAGCTCAATATGCAAAAAACCAATACGTCCCGATAGATATCGGGACGTATTGGTTTTTGGTGCCCTCGGCAGGAATCGAACCTGCAGCCACTCCTTAGAAGGGAGTTGTTTTATCCATTAAACTACGAGGGCAAAATAATTATAAATTATACTTCTAAAACGTAGCTTTTACAACGACGGGTCTCCGACGGCCGGCAAGTCGGCCGTATTTCGAAACCCGGCTTCTTTGTCCCTGATAATTTTTACCGCCGAGCTAAGTCCCGACAGGTTTATTCTGGGACCGGCCTCACCGACTATTTCGACCGGAATCCTGGAGCGCCCCTGCCACAAAGACAAAAACAAATAAACGTTGACCGCCAGAGCCGATAAGAATAAAAACGCAAATAACAGCAGGAACCGACCCCAATAGTTTCTCGGCGGCGACCCGATGACACCGAGCAACTCCCGTCCCAGTCTGGCCCAATGGTCTCTCGAATATATTTTAAACAAATTCAATTTCATTTTTTTGGCGTTTTAGAATTTATAACTCATCATCCGAAGCCTGACCTGGGAAGTCCATCCGCCGGAATCAGACGCGTTAAACTTGGCGCCCTCTATCCTGGTCTGGTAGCCCGTTTTCTCAACCAACGACAGGAACTTGAAAATTCGGCCGAAACTTCCGCTTAGGTTTAGAGTAAAAAACGGACCGCCCTCCTCGGCTTTGGACGGAAAGGAACCGGACAATATTTCGAGTCCGGCCCCGGAAAGAACCGCCAACTCCTCCAAGTTTTCTATAAACTCGACAACACTGCCGGGGTCGGCAAAAACTCCGTCTATTTTAGATTTTTCCGAGACAATCGACAGCAGAGTCTGGTCGAGCTGTTTAATGTTTCGCTGTTTGGCGTCCTGAAAAGAAATATTTTGGGTGATTAAGACTATGCGCCGGTCTATGTTTTTTATTTCATTATAAAACATCCACCAGCCGGCAACGGAAGCCAGATCAATCATCAGGACCAGAACCGCGATTTTTATAATTTTATTTTTAAACATGATTTAATTCCGGCAAGACTAATCGGCCAGATCAAATACCAATGAATACTCAACGTTCGTTTCTTTCAGCAGGTTGGATATGGGCGAGTGTATTTTACTGAAAAAACTGTTGTCTTTGTTGGCCGATGCAAAATCCAAAAGCAGGTCCCTGTGCGGAGCGGTTCCTTGTACCGATAACTGCGGAGGCTGGCTTCTCCTCGGATCGGCCGCGGAAAAGATCACCGCGCTCACCCTTACTCCCGCGGGACGGCTGTCCAAAATTGAAGAGATAGCCGGCGCGATTTCAATTCGTTTTTTTTCCAGATCATTAAAAGAATTTATCTCGTAATTAAGGCTTCCGATTTCGTCCTCCAGGTTCTTAAGACGCAAAAACGCCGGACTTTTTTCGAGAGATTCAAGCTGTCTCGACATTTCCCTCTCCTGAACGACAAAAAGAACCCAGACGGGCGAAAGTAAAATCGTATTGGCGACGGCAATCAGAAAAACAGCCGCCCCGGCCACAACAATCAGGCGTTTAAGCCTTTCGGCTCTTAAGTCAATTTGATAATCTTCGGGTAAAAGATTTATGGACATTTAATTGGCCCCTAGCGCTGTTAAAGCAAGCCCTATCGCGGCGCTGTATTCCAAAGATTCATTGAATTTTACTTCGGGTATATACTCTTCAAAAGGCGCGACGTTGATCCAGGCGTTGCCAAGCTCTACCGGCAAACCAAGCTGAAACCCTAAATATTCCTTAAATCCGATAAGGTTGGAATCCCCGCCGGAAAGAATCACTTTTGAAATTTCGGGCTCGGATTGATGAACGTGTTCGGCGTGCGTATTCCAAAAAAGAATGTGACGTTCTATTTCATCGGCAACCGCCGCAACCACGGGCAATACGGCGTCATAAACCTTGCCGTTTTCCGGGGTGTTTAGCATCCCTTTTTCTTTTTTAATTTTTTCCGCTTCTTTCAAAGACAATCCGGAAGACTTGGCTATGGCCCGGTCCAGAGATTCTCCGGCAACATTTACGGTTGAACTGAAACGAACCAGTCCGCCCGAAACTATGACGAAGGTGGTACGGGTTTTCCCAAAATCCACTATCATAATCGGTCTTCCCGCGTCGTTTTCCGAGACCAGCGCCCGGCTCAAGGCCGCGGTCTCCATTATAAAAGCAACCGGCTTTATGCCCGCCGAAAGATAGGCCTTCAAATAATCCTGAACCACCGATTTGGGAAACGCGTAGACCACGGCATCCCGGTGCGGAACCTGATCCTCGGTTATTTTTGCTCCGCCAACCGATTCCGAAGCGCGGGGCATAAATTCAAAATCGAAAATGGTCTCTCCCGCCGGCAAAGGGATTTTTTCGGGTAATTCGATTTCAACCGCTTCTTTTATCTGCTCTTTTTCGGCTTCCGGCAAAGACATCGCGCTTATGTACGCCCGTTCCTCCGGCAAAGCGGCGATAACATAATTTAGCGCGAATGGCCTGAAAATAGACGAGAGGATCGCGGATAATTCGTCGGGTTTTTTTATTTCCCCGGCTTCGATAATTCCCGGATTCAAATCCTTCTTGCCTATTTTTTTAAGACGGATCCCGTCCTTGGTGTCGGCAAATTCGGCGTATTTTATGGAACGATCGGAAACGTCAAGACCCATTGCTTTAAAATCAAGATATGACGGCGGAGGAAGAAGCCGATAAATAAAACTCATATAGATTTATCATAACACATTCGACATTACGGCTTTTCCTGCCACGAACCTATCGCCCATTTTTCGGCGGGTATTCTAACGCTGGCAAGCGTCTCTTCATATTCAACGAGTGAAGAGTTCTTAAGTTCAAGTTTCCACGCAACAACCGTCTTTAAATGGACGTCCTGCGAAGAATTTTGCGCAATAACTTTGCCGTGAGGCGCGTAATAAATTGAGGCTGAACTGGAATTCTTGACATCTATCGCCTCCTCGTCTCCGCCTTGTTCGGCGGATCTGTTTCTTGAAATCATCATTATATAACTGCCGGCAGTGCCGGAGCCCAGAAGCTGGGCGGAATTCTGCACGGTTATTTTTCCGCTGTCGTTTTCGTCGGCAGGATTATGCGCGATAACAACCTCGCTTCTGGAGCCATAAAAAGAGGCCAGACGGAGCTTGGCGCTATTTTTGACATCCAAATTTCCGGAAATCCACAGTTTTCCGGTGAGCGTAACTATCTTCGTGCCGTTTATTTCAACATCACACGGAATTTTAATCGGACCGAGCGTTGTACCATCAGCCGGTTTGTAAGGGCATGCCCCGGAATAAACACCGCCGTCTTCGGCCTCATCTTCCCATCCGTCAAGAATAGATTCCGGAACCGGCATCTCCTGAAACGGAGCCCCTTCCGTTTTCGTTCCCAAGACTTGGGGCGGGTCGGAAATCGTGCCGACAGCAGACACGTTTCCGTCAATGACCGGAAAATTGTTTCCGGTCACCGAGCCATTAGTGTGAACGTCGCCAAAAATACTGCTTGTGTTTTGCATGAAAATTCCGCCCGAACCGACAAGCCCCCCGAACAAAAAATTCACTTCATAAACTTTCTCCATCAAAACATTTATTTTTCTTTTTATATTCGCTTGCGCGCCGTCGGTCAGAATATCCACGGAATCCACATTTCCTTCGTCGTCATATATGAGAGTCGCGGTGGTCGTTGCCGACAAACCGCCTTCGGCGTAAGAAAACTGGCTAGGAACATTTTTTCCGACAATGACCCGGTAAGCCGCGTCCTCCGAAGAGCCCTCGGTGTAAGAGCGGATCTGTTTGGATTTGATAAGGGTGTTCGCGCTTTTCAGTTCCGACGAGGCAAAAGACGCCAGGCCTCCCGTGGCCGCGACCGATATAAAAAATAAAAAGAAAACCATGACCAAAGCCGCTTGTCCCGAGTTATGTCGAGGGGCCTGCCCTTCACAATAATTTTTAATTTTAAATTTTAAATTCTTAATTTTCATATCAATATCCCCCTCTCAACACGGCGCTGGTATAAAAATTACGGCTGGTAAAACCGGAGCCGGAGCCGGCTTCCAAAATCAGCGATATTTTAACCGTTTGCGAACGGGTGCTTGAAGCGCTGGAAACAAAAAACGAAGAAACATAGGTGTTGGGCGCAGTCAAAAACCGCGCCTCTCCCGGTCCTTCCTGAAAAGCAAGCCGACCGCCGGATATAAAAAATTTTTTTACCACGGCCGTCTCATCTTCGGAGCTTGCCCGCGAGTTAAGAACCAGATTTGAGGAGTCGGAATCAAGAGCGCTTTGTGTCTCGTCCACGCTTGAAGCCATTCTGCTTTCCCGCACAATTCTTTCCAGGGCAGTTTCGGCGTCAATAACGATACGGCGATTCACCCGCCCCTGATTGAAAGCTTTGAAGCTGGTAATCATGGTGTTGGCGACAAAAACCGCGAGGGCGGCCAGAATAGCGGCGTACACCACGACCTCAATCAGACTGTAACCGGAGGTTTTTTTTGCCATAGATCAGTCTTCAAATAAGTTAGTCACGTAAGTGGTGAACTCAACCGAAGACGTTGCGGCCTCAAAACCCTTTAGCCGTGAAACGACGGCCGTAACTTTGACCGTATCCGGATCCAGAACTTTCGGCTCCCCGGACTCTTCCGGAACTATACTGTCATCTTCTATGCTCCGATAAACATTTTCAAAAAATACGGCTCTTTCAAAAATTCCGCCCACCAGACCCTGGCTTGAAGTCGCAATTGACCAGCCGCCGGCCGAAAACAAAACATAATAAGCGTCGCCCGCAATAACCGGATCGATATTTGCCGACCAGCCGTTATCCCGCACAAATCTGACGGCCTCCAAAGCTTCTTCGGCCAAAAACGAGGCTTTAACATTTAAAAAACTTTCGGTCGTGGCCCGAAGGGCAATTTTTGACATATAAGCCAGGGAAAAAAGAGACGCGGAAATAAGCGCCGTGGAAACCACGATCTCCAGAAGGCCGAATCCGAAATTTGAAGATTTATTCGACATACACCAACCCGACTTCGTTTACCGATATTTTTTTTAAGTTGTATGAATTTTTAATTTTAACTGAAACATCCCCGATGCCCTCCGCATCTCCGGTAAGTTTTTTAAAGACCACGGAACTAAGCGGAAAGCTAACGTTAATAATCTCCGCTTTTTCGGGAACGACGTAAGTCTTGTTGTCCGGAAACCCCTCGCTGAATTCAGCGCCCTTGAATAGCACCGCCCGTCCGGATTCAAAATAGACACCGTACTGCGAAGAATCCTCTGACGCCAAAGTTTTGGTCCGGGCTTCGCGGATCAAAGAGGTCACTGATTCGACGGCGCCGTCCAAATAAACGACACGCTGTATTTTGTCGAACGAACTTATCGACAGGGTGGCCAGAAGCGCGAGTATGGCCAGCGCCACCAAGATTTCAAGAGCAGTTAAGCCGTTTTTCATTTATTTTTAAGCCGCTTATATTCCCGCCGTAAGCGAATAAAGAGGCTGAATCATTGATATGGCGAAAAATCCAACGACCACGCCCA
Organism: Candidatus Niyogibacteria bacterium RIFCSPLOWO2_01_FULL_45_48; assembly: GCA_001819395.1. Lineage (GTDB taxonomy): Bacteria > Patescibacteriota > Minisyncoccia > HO2-45-28 > HO2-45-28 > HO2-45-28. The sequence continues at coordinate 15,602 of MHMQ01000003.1, read as the reverse complement.
TGATTATCATCAAAGCCGGTTCAATTATAGTCGAGAGTGTCTTTGTTGATTGGGACACGTCCTCTTCAAAAAAATCCGCGAGGCGCGCGAGCATCTCCGAAAATTTTCCGGTTTCCTCTCCCACCGCCATCATCTCGCCGACCAAAAGCGGGAACAAATCGCTGTTCTGGATAAAAACCTGCGATATCTGGTTTCCTTTTTGGATTTCTTCCTCGGCCGAGGCCAGGACTTTCTTGAACCTCGGGTTTTGTACGACATCTCCGGTTACCCGGATAGCCTCAACGATGTCCACTCCGGAGCTTATGAGCGAACCCAGAGTCCTTGAAACTCTGGCTGAATTTATTTTTTTAATAAGCGTGGACACGATCGGCGTCTTCAATAAAATTAACGATATAATATTCCTTCCTTTATCGCTCGAGGCGGCCACGGCTATCGAACCCGCGAACGACGCCGTTATGAGCGCGGACAAAAGCCAGCGCTCGGTCAAAAACTTGCTCACGTAAACTATAACCAGCGTTGTCGCCGGCAATTCCACTTCCAACTCCTCAAAAGTCTGAACCAAAGTCGGCACGACATAGACCATCATCAGTATTCCGATTACAATCATAGCAAAAAGTATTACCGCGGGATAAGCAAACGCCCCCCTGGCCTTGCGCCTAAGATCATAATCACGCTCAAGCTGCTGGGCAACGAGCTTCAGCGCCTCATCAAGCTTGCCCGAAGCTTCGCCGGCCCTGACCATTGCCCTGAAAAGAGGAGAAAAAACAGCCGGACTCTCTTCCATGGCCTGGCTCAAAGGCTTTCCCTTTTTGACCGCAAGGCCCGCGTCTTCAAGTATTTTGCGCCAGGCGCGATTATCGGTCTGACGCGAAAGGACATCCAGGCTTTTTACGAGCGAGACGCCGGCCGAAACCATTACCGCCAAGTTCCTGGCGAAAACCATTTTTTCCTGCATCGGAACGCGTCCGAACAAAGACACGAGTTTCAAAAACGGAGTTTTTATCCGGTCTTCTCTGTAATTCAGCAAAAAATAGCCCTCTTTTTTAAGATTTCCGGCCAGATCGTACCTGTCCACGGCCTCTCTGTGACCCGAGAGTTCCTGTCCGGAAATATTTTTGGCTTGAAAATAGAATACCGCCATTTATCTGCTTTATTCGGTTGTAACACGCATCACTTCTTCCAAAGTCGTAATGCCTTGCGCCGCTTTTATAATTCCGTCTTCAAACATCGTCGTCATTCCCTCTTTTCGAGCCTGTTTTTCAACCTCATCGGATGTCGCTTGTCGGACCGTCATTTCTTTTATCGTCTCCGACATTTCCAAAACTTCGTGAATCCCTATGCGGTCTTTATAGCCGTCGGGGCAATCGTCGCTCGGCACCGGCCGGTAAAACCTAACATCCTTCCACGAGTCTTTGGGTTTGATTATTTTTTCCTTTCTTAAAATTTCAAGGAGCTTGTCCGGGTCTATTTCGTTTCCAAAAGCGCGTATTTCGTCGGCGGTAAGGGTGTGCGGAGAATCCTGCTTGCAAATTCTCCTGACCAGGCGCTGAGCAATGACGACATTAACGGTTGAAGCGATTAAAAACGGCTCGGCTTTCATTTCAAGAAGACGGGGGATGGCGCCGGCCGCCGAGTTGGTATGAAGGGTCGATAAAACCAGATGCCCGGTCAGCGCGGAGTTAACCGCCAAAGAAGCCGTCTCGTTGTCCCGTATCTCGCCGACCATCAAAATGTCGGGGTCTTGCCGCAAAATTGACCTTAAACCGTTTGCAAAAGTAAACCCTATATCCGGCCTGACCTGCGACTGATTGACTCTGGGAATGCGATACTCGATTGGGTCTTCCACAGTCGAAATATTGACCGCAGCGGTATTTAAAATCTCTATGATCGTATAAAGCGTGGTCGTTTTTCCGGATCCGGTAGGCCCGGTTGCCAAAACCATCCCAACCGGTTTGCGGATGGCCTTCTCGATTCTTTCGAGCCCGTCCCCTCTGAAACCAAGCTGTTCAAGAGTGAATCCGCGGGAATTTTCCGGCAGAAGCCTTAGGACCGCTTTTTCCCCGTCGTATACCGGAATGACCGAAACACGGAAAGAAACCTTTTGCTCGTTATCTTCGATTCTAAACCTGCCGTCCTGTGGCAAGCGGTGCTCGTCGAGCTTCAGGTTGGACAAAACTTTTATGCGGGCGATTATGCCCTGGGCAACCTGTTTCGGCAAAACCATGGCGTCGTGCAGAATGCCGTCAATGCGGTATCTGACCAAAACCTCTTTTTCCTCGGGCTCTATGTGGATGTCCGAAGCGTGCTGAACCATGGCATGGCGTAAAAGCGTGTCCACAATACGGACTATAGGAAGGTCTTCGGATATTTTTTTGAGATCCTCCTCTGTCGTCTGTGTTTCTCCGGTTTCGGTTACCGGTCTTAGCGTATCAGCCTCCTTCTTGATTATTTCTCCGAATTCGGCCTCAAGGCTTTTCTGGTACTGGTGGAGAACGTTGGTAATAGACGCCCGGCTGGTCAGGCGCGGTTTTATTTTTAACCCGGCCTTCTTCTTGATAAAATCGATTGCTTCCAGGTCCTCGGGATCAAGCATTGCCACTTCAAGCGATCCGCCCTCGAGTTTATAGGGCACAATGTTGTGATTTCTCGCGATGGGCTCCGGAATAACCTCCAAAACACGCGGATCTATTTTTTCCTGCTCCAAGTTGACGAAG
>MHMQ01000003.1:0-12879 GCA_001819395.1 Candidatus Niyogibacteria bacterium RIFCSPLOWO2_01_FULL_45_48 | reverse complement strand
CGAAGGGCACGCCCAAGATATACGCGTGAAGACGGCGCAAATCGTCATCGGAAATTTTTCCGTCCTCAACCAAAACGTCTTCGATGTTTTTGCCGGTATCAGCCGCTTTTTTTTCGGCTGACTCAAAGTCGCCCTTTGAGACAAGCTCCGAATCGAGAATAAAAAGTTTTAGACGTTCGGGTTCAATCCGCATGAACGGACTTATTTAAAAAACCCTTTAACTTTAACCAGAACCTCATCAAGGGAGTAGTTCGTTTTTACCAGAAACGATTTGGCGCCGAGTTCCATCATCCGGTTTACGTCCTGGCTGGATTCAAGATTGGTCAAAACCATAACCGGGATCTTTGAAAGCTCTTTGTCCGCCGACAAAGCCTCCATAACTTCAAAACCGCTTTTCCTCGGAAGAATTATGTCTAAAATGACCAGATCCGGTTTTTTTTCCGCTATAGTTCGTAAGCCAGTTTCTCCGTCGACGGCCGAGTAAATTTCAAACCCGTCGGACTCAAGGGCCCGCGACAGACTTGTAACCAGAGCCAGGTCATCCTCAAGAATAACTATTTTTTTGCTTTCACTCATGTTTATATAATTCTAACCTTTAACTTTTAACTCCGGCAAACTAAACCAAAAAACACTGCCTTTTTTATTTTTTGAGAAAAATCCCATTTCCCCTCCGGATGCTTTTATATACGCCCTGGAAACAAAAAGGCCGACGCCGAGCCCGCCGGAACGATAGCGAAAAACATTATGCGAGCGGAAAAATCTGCTGAAAATCATTTCGCGGTCTTCCTCGGGAATTCCCGGCCCATGATCGGATATCCGCCAAAAAATCTTTCCCGACTTCCTGAAAATTTCTATCTTGACCGAAGTTCCACCGGGACTGTAGCGCAGCGCGTTTTCGGTGAGGCTCGCGACGACAAATCCGATCTTTTTCGGATCGGCAAAAACAATTCCGTCGCTTCCAAAGTTTAAATCCGGCGTTACATTCGAAGCTCTGGCAAAAGAGTCTAGGTCTCGCAGTGTTTTTTCGGTTATTTCCCTAAGCGATATTTTTTCCGGAGCAAGGTCTATTTTTTTGTCCTCAACCCGCCGGACCTCGAGAAGGGTGTTGACTAGGTGTATCATTTTCTCATTCTGCTCGCCTATCATGGAAATTATGGAATAGGAATCGTTGGCCTTTTCGGCGTAGGCCGGTTCCGATTTCAAAAGATCCAGGCTCCACTTGACCGCCGACAAAGGGGAGCGCAGTTCGTGCGAAATTATGCTTACGAATTCCGACTTCATGCGGGATGCCTCAACCACATTTTCAAAAGACCGGACAATTATATGGCCTATTATAAAAAGCAGGGCTGATACCAGAAGCACGACAAGAGCCGCAATCTCCGGCTCGGTGTACCTGCGGGCGACAATATCGGTCGCCAAAATTGCGGCGATAATCACCGTGCCCATGATTATAAATAAGAAGTGCGGACACTGCCAAAGGCCGACGCCCGCGACATCGCATCTTTTTTTAACGTTTAACGCCCCAAGGAATTTAAACACGGCCATGCCTGCACATATATTAACACGAAAATAAAAAGCCCCGCTAACGCCGGACTGCCGTAAAAAGAGCCCGCTTGACACCGAAAACCGGCGGTTATAAAATAAAACCATCCTGCAATGTCCGCCTATGGCGGGCATCTTTACTAAATAAACAAACAAAACAATGCTTTCAGACTTAAAAACATTTCAAGCGGCCCTGGAACAGCTTGAGGCCGAGCGGGGAATATCCAAAGAAAAAATAATCGAAACCATAGAGATGGCCTTGGCCGCCGCGTATAAAAAAGATTACGGCAAGCGCGGACAAATTGTTAAGGCTAAGTTCGACGCGTCCAGCGGAAAAACCGATTTCTGGCAGGTTAAAATTGTCGTCGACGAATCGATGCTGAAGCCGGAGGAGGTTTCGGAGGAGTCGGATACGGCCGAGGCCGAGACGCCGAGCGACGAACCGCGCAGGTACGCCAGAAAAGACGAGGAAGAGGAGGAGGGCGCCCCCACCGAGGAACATAAAGTCCGGTTTAATCCCGAGCGCCACATAATGATCGACGAAGCCAAAAAAATAAAAAAGGGGGTCGGGGCCGGCGAGGAGCTGATTTTTAATCTTGAGTCCAAAGGAGACTACGGCCGTATTGCCGCCCAGACGGCAAAACAGGTGATAATCCAGCGGATACGTGAAGCCGAGCGCGAATCGGTTTTTGACGAATTTAAGAAAAAAGAAGGCGGAATAATATCGGGGATAGTACAGCGCGTTGAAAATCGCAGTGTTTTTCTGGATCTCGGGAGAATCACCGCCATTTTACCGCAAGACGAGCAGATGCGCGGAGAGCGTTACCGGATAGGCGAAAGAATAAAGGCGCTTTTATACCTTGTGGAAAAAAATCCGCGCGGAACAAACCTTTATCTTTCGCGCACGCACCCGCAGTTTCTGGTAAAACTTTTTGAAATGGAGGTTCCCGAAATGGCATCGGGCGTCGTTGAAATAAAAAATGTGGCCAGAGAGCCGGGCGCCAGATCAAAAATAGCCGTATTCTCATCGGCGCCCGGCATAGATCCGGTGGGATCGGCCGTGGGACAAAAAGGAGTCAGGGTCTCGACGGTCATAGCTGAACTCGGCGGGGAAAAAATAGACATCGCGGAATGGTCGGATGATCCGGAGGAATTCGTGTCAAATTCCTTGTCTCCGGCAAAAATTCTTGACGTTGAGATAGACAAAAAAACCAAAACGGCCATGGTCACGGTTGCCGAAGACCAGCTGTCGCTTGCGATAGGGCGGGGCGGACAAAATGTGAGACTGGCGGCAAAACTCACCGGCTGGAAAATAGACATCCGTTCGCGAAAAGGAGAATCGATCGCGCAGGCAACCGAAGAGGGAGAAGTTTCAGGAGAAAACATTGAGGAATAAAACCTATTTGCCTGTGGCGAAGTTTTATCCTATACTCGTATTTATATTATTAATTCGTTTATTTAATTTTAAGCATATGCTTGAATACTTTCCTATTATAGTAGCGTTTCTGTCGCTGTTTTTTGTTTGGTGGCTAGTGAGCTGGGTAAACAAACAATCCACCGGCACGGCCAAAATGCAGGAGGTGGCGCTGGCCATCAAAGAGGGCGCGAACGCTTTCGTCAAAAGGCAATATAAAACAATCGGCTGGATTTCTCTGGCGCTTGCTATGGCTCTTTTCGCGGTTTATGCGTTTACGGGCAACACCGCGCTCGGTTTACAAACGGCAATCGCCTTTATTTTGGGCGCTATTTCCTCGGCTGTCGCGGGAATTGTGGGAATGAAAATGTCCACTACCGCCAACCTTCGCTCGGCGGCAGCGTCCAAAAAAGGATTTAACTCGGCTTTGCAGGTTGCTTTTCGCGGAGGAGCGATTACCGGAATCATAGTAGTCGCGTTATCTCTTTTTGGTATTGCCGGACTTTTTCTCGTTTATAAATATCTCGGGTATGAAGTTATAAAAATACCGACGCTTATTGTTGGTTATGGATTTGGCGCGTCTTTGGTCGCTCTTTTTGCCCAGCTTGGAGGAGGAATTTATACCAAAGCCGCCGATGTCGGAGCGGATCTTGTAGGAAAAGTTGAGCAGGGAATTCCTGAAGACGACCCGAGAAATCCCGCGGTCATAGCCGATCTTGTCGGCGATAATGTTGGAGATTGCGCGGGCAGAGGAGCGGACCTCTTTGAATCAACCGCCGCCGAAAACATAGGCGCTATGATTTTGGGCGCGGCGCTATTCCCTTACTTCGGAATCGGCGGAATAATGTTTCCTCTGGTTTTACGCGCTTTGGGGCTGGTTGCGAGTATTGTCGGACTTTTTGCTGTTCGCGCGCGCGAAAATGAAAACCCGATGGCGGCATTGAACCGAGGATATTACCTGACTTTAGGACTCGCGATAATCGCCTTTTTCTTCACTACAAAATATTTACTCGGCAATATGTGGTTTTTTGCCGCGGGGCTAGTCGGCATCGCGACAAGTCTCGCTTTCGTTTTTATAACCCAGTATTACACCGATTCTAGCCATAGGCCGGTGCGTTCAATAGCCGAGGCCTCCGAAACCGGACCTGCCACAAACATAATCTCCGGATTTTCGGTCGGACTTGAATCAACCGCGCTTACGGTTCTTGCCATAAGCGCGGCGCTTCTCGCGTCGTTTTATTTTGGGCGTCTTTCGGGGATTCCGGGCGGAGGACTTTTCGGGACGGCTGTCGCCACAATGGGAATGCTTGCGACCGCGGCTTATATTCTTGCTATGGATGTTTTCGGACCAATTACCGACAACGGCGCGGGTATTGTTGAAATGTCCGGGGAATCCGAAGAATACAGAGACGTTATGGATAAATTGGATTCGGCCGGAAACACGACCAAAGCCCTGACAAAAGGTTATGCCATAGGCTCGGCAGCACTCGCGGCATTCCTGCTTTTTTCGGCATATCTTGAAGAGGTTCATTTAACCGTCGTTGATTTGGCTAAGGTTGAGGTATTTGTCGGGGGGATGATAGGAGCGATGATTGTTTTTCTTTTCTCGGCGCTCGCCATAAGAGCAGTCGGGCGTTCGGCCTACTATATTATTAACGAGGTCCGAAGACAGTTTCGCGAAAGGCCGGGAATTATGGCCGGAACCGAAAAACCAGATTATTCAAAAGCGGTTGATATTACCACCCGAGGTGCGCTGAAAGAAATGATTTTGCCCGGAGCTTTAGCTGTTATCGGGCCGGTTGCTGTCGGACTTTTGTTGAGAGCCGAAGCAGAAGCAGGACTTTTGATGATAGGAACAATCGCCGGAGTTTTACTCGCGACTGTTATGAATAATAGCGGTGGCGCTTGGGACAACGCCAAAAAATGGATTGAGGAAGGAAATATGGGCGGAAAGGGCTCCGACCCGCATAAAGCCGCCGTAACAGGGGACACCGTCGGCGACCCATTCAAAGACACCGCAGGCCCTTCGCTTCATGTCCTTATAAAACTTCTCGCCACGCTTACTTTGGTTTTAGCTCCGCTATTTGTTTAGTTATTTATCAAAGTGAAACGAAAAAGCCGCGATCACGCGGCTTTTTCTGCTGACGTTTCGGATTTTTGAGGCGGTGCAGATTTTTCTTTGGCCATTTTTATAAATTCGCCCGCGTATTTTTGCAAAGTTTTTTGGTACGCCTCTTTTCCTTCCATTTCAGCATCTGCAATATCGCCGTAAATTATGACTTTTTCCATTAAACCCTCGCCTCTTTTTGTTTTTTCATGTTCTGGCGCGCTTGTAACATCTCCGACAATCCTAAGCGCCTTATCTTTGCCTGGAATATCGACTGAAAAAAAGAAGTCTGCTCCTCGCCTGTCCAACTCCGTTCCGACAACAGGAAAGGCCTTAAGCCGTTTCTGGTCCTCGGGTTTTACGAAACCAAGTTCAAGCGCCACCTCGCCCCGCAAGTCTTTTAAAAATTTTCTTTCGGGATTTGTCGGATCTCCGTCAAAATACTTTTCAACATATCCGAAAAGCTGTCCGGTTTTTTCCTGACCTCTTGTTTCAAGCGCCCTTTTAATTTCTGGGGGAGTTTCTTTCTTAAATTTCGGTCTTCCAACGAGAAAAACCTCGTTTATTCTCCCCTCCCTCATCGGCATTGTCGACTCAAATCGCATCATTAAATAATTTTAATTGTTTTTTTATAAAAAAGAAGCGGTCCGATTTCCGGGCCGCTTCCGAGTTCGCGCGAGCAATCCCGCGTTAAATATCGTTCTTTTTGTTTTTCCTCTCCAAAACCTCATCTATCTTTTTCTTTGTGTGGTCGCGCGTATTTGTGAGGCCGGTGATGAAACCCTCGGCATCGTGCTTCCTGTCCGACAACGGGACGCTCTCGTCATAAAGATAATTGAGAAACATCTCTTCCGCAGTCATTATCTCGCGCTTGACTTCGAAAATGATCAGCGCGCCTTTCTTCGACAGCAGAGAGGCCAAGTTATCCAGATTGTCGTACACCTGTTTGCTCAACCCAACGATCCTTATCTCAAGAGCCTTGAGTTCTGGGGTCTCGCCGTTGGCATAAACCGCCGTGAGCGCAAGACTGATGGCGACCGATACCACCAACACCGCAAGAATCTTGGCCATGACACGCTCCTTGGTTAAGGTTAGCTCAAAGATCAATCCGAGCCGGCAAGAACTTCGGCGATGACGGCATCCGCCCAGCGTTCGCGATTTAGCTGATGTCGGAATGCCTCCGCCGCGCGAAAAGCGTCTTTCGTCATAACACCTGGCATTCGTCGTGCTATGGATGCGGCTGCGCCGTGTGTGTTACCTTCCATCACACGCCATTTTTCCAGACCTGTCAGTTGGATGTTCATCTCACCCCTCTCTGTTTTTTTCAAAAGGCCAAAATTGGCCCTTGCTTTTTTCTATTATCTATTATATATTAAGAAAATCGTTTTGTCAACCCCAACATGCCTTTAAGCATAAAAAAACTGCCGAAATCAATGGTTGAAATTGAGGACGAAATATCGGCCGACGATTTTGAGCATCATTACAAAGACGCCTTAAAAGAGCTGAACGAAAAATCGGCAATTTCCGGTTTTCGCGCGGGACACGTTCCGGAAAATATTTTAGTTGAAAAAATCGGCGAGGGTTCTCTTTTGGAGCACGCGGCTGAACACGCCCTGCAAAACGAATATCCCAAAATTCTTGAGGAACATAAAATTGACGCGATAGGCCACCCGCAAATAACAATAACCAAAATAGCGCGTAAAAATCCTCTCGGTTTTAAGATAACCGTCGCGGTTTTGCCAGAAGTAACACTCCCCGACTACAAAAACATAGCCAAAAACACCACGACAAAGACCGATGAGACAAAAGTTGAAGAAAAAGAGATTGACGATGCGCTGGAATTTGTAAAAAAATCGGGCAAAAAGGAGGGAGACGCCCCTCCGCCTGAAATCAACGACGAATTCGCCAAAAAACTGGGGCAGAAAGATCTAACGGCCTTGCGGGAACTTTTACGCCAAAACATATCGGAAGACAAAACAATTAAGGCGCGGGAGAGAAAAAGGATGGAAATCCTTGATAAAATTTCGGCTTCAACAAATATTGAAATACCTGAAGTTTTAATCATGTCCGAAAAAGAAAAAATGTCTTTGGAACTCCGTTCGTCAATTGAAAACATGGGCATGAAGTGGGACGACTATTTGCTCCACATTAAGAAAAATGAGGATGAACTGAAAAAGGACTGGTCTCAAGAAGCCGAAAAAAGAGCCCGCTACGCGTTGATTTTGCGCGAAATTGCCAACGCCGAAAAAATAGAGCCGACGGAAGCCGAGTTAAACGACTTTACCGAGAAAAACATCGCCCAGTACCCCGAAACAGAACGCAAAAAGGTTGACAAGCCGCGCCTTAAAGACTATGCTTACGGTATATTAAGAAACGAAAAAATTTTTCAGTTTTTAGAATCTCAAAAATAAAATGGACGAAGAATATTACAGCTATTTAATACCGACGGTCATAGAAAAATCTCAATTCGGCGAGCGCGCTTACGATATTTACTCCAGACTTTTAAAAGAAAGGATTGTTTTTGTTTCCGGCCCCATTTCGGATCCTTTGGCCAATACCGTAATAGCACAACTTTTGTTTTTGGAATCCCAAGACCCCAAAAAAGACATTTCACTTTACATAAATTCTCCGGGCGGCTCCGTTTCGGCAACACTTGCTGTTTACGATACCATACGGCACATAAAACCGGATGTCTCAACCATCTGCGTGGGACTGGCCGCATCGGGCGCGGCAATACTTTTGGCCTCCGGCGCTAAAGGCAAAAGGTTTACTCTGCCCAATTCGGAAATCATGATCCATCAAGTTCTGGGGGCGGCCGAAGGACAGGCGACGGAAATCGAAATATCGGCAAAACACATACTTAAAGTAAAAGACAAACTCAATCGGATTTTGGCCGAAGAAACCGGACAACCCCTTTCAAAAATAGAAAAAGACACCGACCGCGACTTTTTCATGGACGCGGAAGAGGCTAAGAAATACGGCATAGTCGATAAAATAGTAAAATCCAAAAACGGAAAGTAAAAACGGGGACGCGGTCCCCGTTTTTGGTTTTTTATAAAATAGCCGAATCAAGGTCTTTTGGAAAACTTGTCAGATTCCTTATGCCGTTTTTTCTGACCAAAACAGTGTCTTCAATTCTTACGCCGCCGGCTTTTGAATAGTAAAGTCCCGGCTCAACCGCAAGAACCATCCCTTCGGCAAGCCTTGCCGGCGTTTCGCAAAGTATCGGCCACTCGTGAATATCAACCCCTACGCCGTGCCCTAAAGCATGAATAAAACCTTCTTCTTTCCCGGTTTTACAATTATATCTTTCGCGATATCCCGTTTTCTCAAAAAAACCCACGACTTCGTTATACACTGCCGACCCGCAAACCCCAGCCCTGATCATTTGCATGGCTATTTCCATAGCACCTAAAACCGCAACGTACATTTTTTGGACTTCAAGCGAGGGTTTGCCTTTAAAAAACGTCCTGGTCATATCGCCCCAATATCCGTTTCTTCTGGAATAAGGAAAAACATCAATCACTATGGGCTGATGGGCCGTTATCGGACCATAGCTATAGGCGTGAATATCGGATGAATCTTTGCCAAAGCCGACCAGCACCTCGGGAGTCATGTGGCCGTATTCTTCCAAAACCAAACCCATCGCCGTCCTCAAGCTTTCAGCGGTAAGGGGAAAGCGTTTGCAATTGACGGGCAGAAACAAAAAGCCATTTTTGTCCACGGCCGAATTCTTCAACACCTCTCTTGCCACACCCAGAGCCTTTTCGGCTGCTTTCTGGGCCTGTGTAACATATTCAATTTCTCTTTTTTCCTTAATAATCCTCTCGGGAAACCAGACGTCATCGCGCGAAGAAACATCCATTTTAGCTTCCGTAAGCCGCTTTGCCACTAAAACCGGGGAAGAATCCGGAATGATTATTTTTTTTATTTTTCTTTTTTTCAAAAAACTTACCACGCATTCCAAATCATCATTCCCTGTTTCCGTCTCCAAAGACCTTACCGAAAGGTTTTCTTTGGAAGTCTTTTTAACTTTTGGATACTCCGCGCCGTTTACAAAAACAACTCTTCGTCCGTTTTGAAATTCAAGAAGGAAAAACGGGTCGGCCAGTTTCATTCCCGAAGCCCACAAAAGATCGGATGAAAAATACGGCATGGCCGGAATTGTCGATCCGTAAGTCAGACGGACCAGTTTCATGTCTCTCCCCCGCCAAACGCTTCTTACGGAAAACTAACAGAAAAAAACGCGCGGGTAAAGTTGTCCGTTTTATTCGGAAAGTTTTTTCACCAGAGATATGCCGGTCATTTCCGCGGGCTTGGCAAGCCCCAGGAGTTCCAAGACCGTGGGCGCGACATCGGTAAGGGTTCCCGAAACCTCGCCGTATTTCTTTAAAACTTCTTCGTCCGAACGGGCTTCTTTCAGCTCAAAGTTTTTTGCAACCGCAAAAAACGGCACGGGGTTTGCCGTATGTTTCGTCCTTTTTTCCGCGCTCACGCGATAATATTTTTCTTCGGCGTTTCCGTGATCTCCGGTAACGACAACCGCCCCTCCGAGTTCCAAAATGCGCGGAATTATTTTACCAACGGCTTCGTCAAGAGTTTCAATCGCCTTAACGGTTGAATCAAAATTTCCGGTATGTCCGACCATGTCTGCGTTCGCGAAATTGACCAGAACAAAATCGTATTTCGCGGCGGATTCCAGTACCTTTTCGGCAATTGCCTCTGCCGACATTTCGGGGTGTTCGTCAAAATGAGCCGTCGCAATTGAAGGGACAAGCGCTCTTTCTTCGCCAACGAACGCTTTCTCTTTTCCGCCGTTGAAAAAATAAGTCACGTGGGCGTATTTTTCCGTCTCGGCCACACGGAGCTGTTTAAGACCCGATTCGGAAATTATTTTGGCCAGGGGATTTTCCACGGCCAGCGGAGGAAAAGCAACTTCGGCCGGAAGGGACTCGTCGTACTGGGTCATGGTTGCCAGATATAAATTACCTGTCTTTTCACGCGGAAACTTGTCAAATCCATCTCTTACGAAAGATTCCGCAAGTTCCCTTGCGCTGTCCTCGCGATAGTTGAAAAAAATAACCGCATCCCCGGCCGAAATTCTTCCGACAGGCTTTCCGTTTTCGGCCAAAAAACCCGGCTCGACAAACTCGTCAAAAAGGCCCGCTTGATAATTTTTTTCGACAAAAAGAGAGGCGTCTTCGTACGGCTCCCCCGAACCCGAAACCAAAAGATTATAGGTTTTTTCAATCAGGCCCCATTGGCTGTCCCTGTCCATCGCAAAACGCCGGCCTATGACCGAGGCGATCTTAGCCCAAGGATATTCCTGGGCGAGACGGGCCTCAAAAAGCTTCAAAAATTTGGCCGCCTCCCGCGGCGGCGCATCGCGCCCGTCGGTGAAAAGATGCAGATACAGCTCGCGCAGTTCATTTTTGCGGGCAAACTCCAGCATGGCGTAAACATGGTCAACATACGCGTGAACCGAACCGGATGAAAAAAGCCCGACCAGATGCAAGCTGGAGTTATTTTTCCTGACATGTTCGACGGCTTTCAAAAAAGCCATGTTCTCAAAAAAACTCCCGTCGCGAATCGACATAATTATCCGCGGAAGATGGGTATAAATTACGCGCCCCGCGCCGATTGTTAAATGCCCGACTTCGGAATTACCCTCTTCACCCCACGGCAAACCGACTGCCACGCCCGAGGCCTGGAGAGTCGTGAAGGGATAAAATTTTTCCAACTGTTCAAAATTCGGCCTTTTCGCGTAACGCCAAGTAGACTCCGGAATTTTGGTGTTCACTCCGTAGCCGTCAAGGATTAACAGCACAACCGGTTTATAAGGCATTAATCATATTTTAAACGCGGATTTGACAAATTTAAAGCATTTTGATATTCTCTGGATATTGTTATCAATTATGATGTTAGAACCGCAAATTAAATACTTTTATGGACCTATCTTCATCGGCGCTCATTGCGCTGGCGACAGGAGTGTTCGGCTTGATAGCCGGATATGTGCTTCGCCAAATAATAGCCCAGCAAAAAAAGAATTCGGTAGAACTGAGGATTAAGCAGATACTGCTTGATGCCAAGTCGGACGCGCAAAAAACTTTAGACGAAGCAAAACACAAGGCCGATTCCATTTTGGAGTCGGTAAAACGCGAGGAGAAGGAACGCGAAACGAATATCCGAAAACTGGAAGAACGAATCTCCCAGAAGGAGGAGCTTGTGGAAAAAAGGCGGGGGGACATGGAGCGCGAAACCAAGGAAATTTCCAAACAAAAAGAGGAACTAAAACGGCGCCACGAATCACTGGAATCCGTTGAAACCGAGCGCAGGCATGAGTTGGAAAAACTGTCCGGACTTTCGGAGGAGGAGGCTAAAACCGCACTGATGTCCTCAGTTGAGAAAAAGTACGAGAACGACCTTGTGTCCCGCATGCAAAAACTGGAAACTTTCGGCCAGGAACAGATTGAACAAAGGGCCCGTGAAACTCTGTCCATGGTGATACAAAGACTGGCGTCTTCAACCGCGTCCGAAATCACCACAACCTCGGTTGCTATACCGTCCGACGACATTAAAGGAAAAATTATCGGAAAAGAGGGACGAAACATCCGCGCGCTTGAACGCGCCGCCGGAGTTGAAGTAATTGTAGATGACACTCCGGGCTCTATAATAATCTCGAGCTTTGATCCGGTCAGGCGCCATATCGCCAAAATCGCCCTTGAAAACCTTATTTTGGACGGACGAATACAGCCGGCGAGGATCGAGGAAACTGTTGAAAAGGCAAAAGCCGAAGTCGAAAAAATAATGAAAGACGCCGGGGAAGCCGCGATTTACGAGGTCGGAGTTTTTGACGTTGATCCAAGGCTGGTAAACCTTCTGGGACGGCTCCGTTTCAGGACGAGTTTCGGTCAAAACGTTTTACAGCACTCGATTGAAATGACGCATTTGGCCGGAATGCTTGCTTCCGAACTTGGAGCCGACGTTCAAATAGCCAAAAAGGGCGCCTTGTTCCACGACATCGGAAAGGCGGTTGATCACGAAATACAAGGTACGCACGTTGAAATAGGACGAAGGATTCTGCAAAAGTTTGGTGTTGACGAGAAAGTCATAAAAGCGATGCAATCGCATCACGACGAATATCCGCACGAAAGTATTGAGGCAATCATAGTGCAGGTCGCCGACAATATTTCCGGAGCGCGTCCGGGAGCAAGACGCGACACGGCCGAAAATTATCTCAAGCGCCTTGAAGATCTTGAAAGAGTGGCAAACTCTTTCGGCGGAGTTGAGAAATCATATGCGATTCAGGCGGGACGCGAAATCAGGGTGTTTGTGTCGCCCGAAAAAATTTCGGATTTGGAAATGAGAAAACTCGCCCGCGACGTCGCAGATAAAATCGAGCAAGACCTGAAATACCCCGGCGAAATAAAAGTTCATGTCATCCGCGAAAACAGGGTGGTGGAGTATGCAAGGTAGAAAATTTATGCTATGCTTCTGATAAGATTAAAAACTGAACACTGGTCGGAAATTAACAATTTAAATTTAAAAAAATAATATGAATAAAATGCAGATGGTTGACGCGGTGCATGAAAAAATGGGCGGAACCAAAAAGTCGGCCGAGGATTTGGTTGACTTGGTTTTCAACACCATTACCAATGAACTCAAAAACGGCGGGGAGGTTTCAATAACCGGATTCGGTGTTTTCGCGGTCAAGCAAAGAAAAGAGCGTGAAGCGCGAAATCCGAGGACGGGAGAAGCGGTCCATGTGCCCGCGATGAAGGCCCCCAAATTCAGAGCCGGAAAAGGGCTGAAAGAG
>MHMQ01000002.1 GCA_001819395.1 Candidatus Niyogibacteria bacterium RIFCSPLOWO2_01_FULL_45_48 | reverse complement strand
CGTCTGCGGAGTTTAAAAAAATAGACAAAGACGTTCTGAAAATAACAGGCAAGTCTCCGGGCCTTGAACCCGCGGCTATTGACAGTCCGGAGGGGGAGGATTAAAATCTTATAATATGAAATTTGCAGTGGTTGAAATCGCCGGAAAACAATATGTCGTTCGGCCCGGACAAAAAATAAAAACTGAAAAATCGCCCGCCTTTGAAAAGGGCGGGGAAATTAAACTGGACAAGGTTTTGCTTTTGGGCGACGGCGATAAGGTTAGCGTGGGACAGCCATTACTTGAGGGAGCCGAAGTCAAAGCCGAGATTTTGGGCAACAAAAGAGCAAAAAAAGTTATAGTTTTCCGGTACAGGCCAAAGGCCCGAGTCCGGGTAAAACGAGGACACCGCCAGCACTATAGCGAGCTTCTAATCAAGGATATTAAGTATTAAAAATTAAAATTTGTAGATGAAAATTGAATGGCCGGCGCGGGCGTAGGGCGTAAGGCCCTCAAGCCAGAGGTATGAATCCTCCGAATTTTTAGTGAAACCTTGGGCCGGCTTGGCCAGCGCTCCCTGGCGAATCGTGGCCGAAATAGCGAACCATTTCGGATCTTTTGAATCAGGACTCGGGCGTCCCAAGGATGACTGCCACGGGACAAACCTGCTGCCAAGATAATATTGAGGCGATCCTCCGCCGAAGTAATCAACGGCAATTTTTTCTATTTTATTTGTTTCCGCGAAATCACGGAGTCTTTTTAGGTCCTGTCCCCAGTCATAGTTTGAATCGACTATATATTTATACCCGTTGCCGGATCCTCCGGCGAGAACATTATAATAAGAAAGATAGTTCGGGAACGCGAAGACCGTTTCTAGCCCGAGCCAGAGCATAAAAAAGCTTACCAAAAAATATCTGGGAACCGATTTTATAAATTTCTCGTAGATTGAGAAAAACCACTCGCCAAGGCTTCGGGGTTCGTTTAAAGAATAAAATCTTAACCAGCGCATTATTTCTCTGGAAACAAGAATATAAACAAAAGGGAAGGTCGGCAGAACATGCCGGACGCCTATGTTCAAGGGACTTTTTATCGATTGCAGCCAATAAACGGCAATGAAAATAGAACCCGCGGTTAAAAAGAAGTTGTCCCTCATCCATTCAAAAACCGCCAACCAGGACTTTTCGTGGATATCAAGAACGGATTTCACGGCTATAAAAACGGAAAGAGCCAGAAACAAAAGGAACGCGAGCGGTTCTTTTAGTAGATACGCGAGCGGGAAATAATACCACCAGCCGCTGTTTGAAACTTGTCCCAGAAAATAGGTTGTATTTCCGCCGGCCGCGCGTTGTATTACCATCAAAAGCCCAAGCGCGTACTGGCCAAGTCCGCGCAGGGGCGGTTTCGACGCCATAAACGAGACGAAATCAGCCGCCGGCCTGAAACCGAAAGAGCTCAAAAGAAATTCGGTGTCACCGGTTTGCCGTTCCAAAGGGTAATTCCAAACATGGTATTGATATACGGTTGCGATTAAAAGTACGGCAATAATTGAAATGATCAAAAAATTAAGCCCCAGCCTGCACCATTCGTAAAAAAGTTTTTTTGCCCGATTGAAATTGGTGTCGAGTTCTTGCAGATTATCCAATTGTGAAAGAAAACCCCACAAAAATATGAATAAAACAAACAAGGGAGCCAAAAGCGCCAGAGAAAATTTCAGGAGAAGCGCCGTTCCAAAAGCGAGGCCGGCCACAATCAAGCGTTTGGGATCCGGCGATTTAAGCTGGTATATGAAAGCAGTGATGGCTATAAAAAACCCGAAAGCCGCGGCAAGATCCGTTGTTACGTAGCGGGAATGAGCTATGAAAGTAGGGGAAAATGAATAAAAAGAAAGAGCCAAAAGTCCGACCCCATCTCCATATAGGCGCCTCGCCGTTGAAAAAATAAGCCACCCCAAAAGAAGAGTGAGAATCATCATCGGCAGTCTTGACCAAAAAATGATTTTATCAGGATTGTTGCCTGATTCGTAAAGAAAAGCGCGCCCCATATCCCACTGGCCGTTTACATCTTCGGACCAAGCCCGGATATTTGTCGGAAAGTTAAGATCCAAAAAAAGCAGAGGAATTGCGGACAGGTCTTTAATTAAGGGCGGGTGCTCTGGATTCAGGCGGTAGTCTTTTTGGGTTAAATATGAATAACCGGCGGGAATATGCGCCAGTTCGTCCATAATAGCCGATTCGTTTACGGACGAAAAAAACATAAAAACAAACATCGCCAAAAGCAGCGAAACCGCGATTGTGTTTGAAAAATAACGGCTAATCATTATATCTAAATTTTACCTTATATCAACCCCTTTATAAAACACGGCAAATCCGCGGTTCAAATTTAATTTCAATCCCTCCACGGCCGATTTAAGTTTTGGGCTTAAATTTCCGCCATTTTCAAGCGGGACTATTAAACACGAATCCGCGCATTCAATTTTACCAATATCCTCCGGCATAATATACAGCAGGTTTTTTCTTATTCTTTCGCTTTGAGGCCAGGTGCCAGTCAAAAACATAACCGTTTGCGCGGGCATGGGTATGGGTTTTACGGAGAAATCGTCGGGAGCGGAAACCAAAACCCCGCCCGTGTTTACCAGCACGTATTTTTTGAGATCGTCCGGCTGTTCATTGAGCCACCTTCCGATCTCGGTGTAATTTTCCGAAAAAGCAAAGCGAGTTTCCGTGAGATTTGCCCAGCGCACGAAGTAATTCGCGTAGCTTATCGCGATATGGGCCGCGATAATTGCCGAAAAAAGTAAAACAAGTTCAAAACGGATTCTTGAAATTTGCGCGGATTTTTCCGGAAAGCCTTCGGTTTGGCGTTTGAGCCAGGAAGAAATTTTACGCAAAATTTCCCAGAAACCATACCCGGCAACCATCATAATTGCGGGCAGTGTTATTATTGACCGAAGGGCGTGCGGAACTCCTTCGGAAGAAAAAACAGCCGGAATCAAAAAAATAACAAACCACGACACAAGGAAAACATAACCGAAAAGTCCGACCGAAGTTGTGCCGGCCAAAAGCCCCGCGGCAAATAAAATTCCGACCGGCCACCATAAAAGAGGCGCGCCCGGCAAGTTATGGCGAGGATTCCAATCGCCGGAAAACCACAATGAACCGAGGGTTTTTGCGGAATTAACAAAAAAAGATTTTGCCGGCGAGATTTCCGAAAAAATCGAAACTTGGGAAGTTCGGCCCAAAAAATCACCCGGGTTTTGAAGATAATAAACGCCGAGCGGAACAAAAGCAATAAAAGCAAAAAATAAAAATACCGCTATTTGTTTATACCCATTTTTTCTTTTCAGGATTTTAAAAAACGGGATTAAGAGAAGCAGGGGAGCGACGCGGTAGGCGATGTAAGAGTGCGCGCCCAAACCGAACACAAAACCGCCAAAAGCCGCGGCCAAATATTTGAGTCTGTTTGAAAAGTCGTCTCTAAAGACCAGCCACAAAAAATAAAATCCCCATACGATAAAAAATGGGGCCATTATCGCGCGAAAACCTATTCTGGAAAAATTAATATGCCAGAAACTGACGGCAAGAAAAAAAGACGCCGAAAGAGCGAGAATTTCGTTGGGATAAAGCCCGGCAATTTTGGCGCCCTCTAGGCCCCTGGAAAATTCTCGTCCAAAGTAAAATAGTCCAAGAATGGTAAGCGATCCGAAAATCGCCGAAATAAGACGCAAAGCCCAAGGCTCGTTTCCAAAAAATTTCAGAGATACCGCCTGAATATTCATGAAAAGCCCCTCCCGGCCGTTATTTTCGGGGTAAAAAACGGAAAAATCGCCTGTTTTTAAGGAATATAAGGCATTATTGCCGTTCATTGCCTCGTCGGGGTATAGTCCCGGCGGGACGCTTTTTAATTCCCAAAACCTGAAAAAAACAGCGATTAAAAAAATAACCGCGGCCATGAACAGGGCCTTTTTGGAATTAAGCATGTTTTGATTATAATATAAGTAATGCCCAACATGGAATCGCCAAAAATACTGCAGGAAGAAATAAAAGCTCTTGAGCAGATGCTTAACGAGAAGAAGAAGGAATTCGCCGAATCCGGCACCGAGTTCAAACCGGAGTCTGCGGCAAAAGAAGTGGTGAAGGAGTACGCATCCGCCGCAGCGCCGGCGCCAGCTTCGGTTCAAGCGCCCGCGGGAGACGCCGACGCACTTAAAAAAATAGCGGATTCTTTCCAAAACGAACCTCATGCCAAACAGATAGACGAGCTTATGAACATTGCCGGAAAACACGGAATTTCAAACGCCGTGGAAGTTGCCAAACATCTGAAAAATCCCCACCTTTTGGACGATTTTCACGATCGTCTGGTGTTTGAACTTCTGTCGAATAAACAATGAACCTTCTGTCTTTTGAACAGCTTTTCTATGCCTACATCGGAATAACGGTTTTTGTATTGGCCGGAGGGAGCCTGCTTTTTTTTCTTAAGAGGTTAAAAAAGAAAGAGGCCATAAAAGCGTCTCTTAATTTTGTTCTTTATGAAATAACCCTGCCGATTACCGGCGAAACGCAAAAAGATAATGTTTCGTTTAAAGACCTCATTTCGGTCATGGAGCAGTTTTACTCGGGGCTTGCCGCAATTTTTGAGGACCGGTGGTTCGGAAGTTCAAGCTTTGCTTTAGAGTTGGCTCTGCCGACTGTCGGCGAAGAGACCGCGTTTTTTGTGGCGGTTCCGCGCAAACACTCCAGGCTTTTTGAAAAGCATCTGCAGAGCCTGTATCCAACCGCAAAAGTGGAGCAAAAGCCGGAAGATTATAATATTTTCAATCCCTCCGGTTCGGCAGCCGCGGGCTATTTTGAGCTGTCTTCAAATCCGTTACTGCCCATACGAACCTACCAAAACCTGGACGCCGACCCTCTTGAGGTTATCGCAAATTCTTTTACCAAGCTTAAAAAGGAGGGCGAAGGCGCGGCTCTTCAGATAGTCGTCCAGAGAGACCCTAAAAAATTTCTTAAAAAACTTAAACAGGCAGTAAAAACCGTCCGGGAAGGAAAAAAACTGAAAACAGAAACCGGCTGGTCGAGGGTCCTGAAGGAGGTTGTTTTTCTTATAACCGGGCGCAGTGACAACGCAAAAAAAGACGGCCCGGTCGTTGTGGATGAGGAAACGCTCAAACTGCTTGAAGAAAAATCCTCTTTCCCGGTATTTAGCGTGAACATCCGGCTTGTAGCCTCCGCGTCCTATCCGGAGGAAGCCGAAGGCATAATTCAGGAACTGGCGAGCTCTTTTATACAGTTCGGCGAAACAAGGGGAAACAGTTTTGTTTATAAAAAAGTCAAACCAAGGGAGCTCGGTGATTTTCTTTATCGTTTTGCTTTCAGAATAGCGGACAAAAGAGGAGCGCTGTCTTTAAATAGCCGGGAGCTGACGAGTGTTTATCATCTTCCCTCGGCCCTTACCGCCGCTCCGAAACTGAAGACCCTAAAAGCCAAAGACGCTCCTGCTCCGGCAGGTCTGCCGTCAGAAGGAGTACTTATCGGGGAAAATATTTATAGAGGAGAGCGTGTTCCAATAAAGTTTTCGCGCGATGACCGCCGGAGGCATATGTATATAATAGGACAGACCGGCACCGGCAAAACCACTCTCATGCAAAACATGATTAAACAGGACATAGAGTCGGGCGAGGGCCTTTGTGTCATTGATCCGCACGGAGATATGGTGGACGCGATCCTTGGGTATGTTCCGGAAAACCGCGTGGATGACGTGGTGTATTTTAATCCGGCCAACACTTCGCGCCCGATGGGTCTTAACTTTTTGGAGTACGACCCGGCTTACCCCGAACAAAAAACTTTCATAGTCAACGAGCTTTTGGAAATTTTCAGAAAGCTTTACGCCGACGTACCCGAGGCTCTCGGCCCGATTTTTGAAACATATTTCAGAAATTCAACCCTTCTGGTGATGGAAGATCCGTCTTCCGGAAATACTCTTTTTGAAATAGAGCGGGTAATGACCGATTCGGAATTTCGCCGGCTGAAGATTTCCCGCTCAAGAAATCCGGTAATAAACGCTTTCTGGAAAGACGTAGCTGAAAAGGCGGGCGGAGAAGCCGCGCTTGCCAACATGGTTCCTTACATAACTTCCAAGTTCGACACATTTTTAAGCAACGAATTCATGAGGCCCATACTTTTACAGGAGAAGTCGTCTTTACGTTTCAGAGAAATAATGGACGGAAAAAAGATTCTTTTGGTTAATCTTTCAAAAGGACGGATTGGAGAAACAAACGCCTCTCTTCTCGGCCTTATAATAGTGGGCAAACTGCTGATGGCCGCATTTTCCCGCGTAAATATACCCGAAGACCAAAGAAGCGACTTTTATCTGTATCTCGACGAATTCCAGAACGTTACCACGCCTTCGATTTCCACCATCCTTTCCGAGGCCCGAAAATACCGGCTTAGTCTCGTTTTGGCTCACCAGTTCATAGGACAACTGATCGATCCGATAAGACTAGCGGTTTTCGGGAATGTCGGATCAATCGCGGCATTCAGAATAGGAGCCGATGACGCCGAACATTTGGAAAAGCAGTTTAAGCCTGTTTTTTTGGCGCAGGACCTCCTGAATATAGAAAATTTCAATGCCTATTTGCGCATGCTGGTCAATGGACAGACGGCAAAACCTTTCAATATTAAAATCTTTCCGGCCCAAAAGGGAAGCGCGGCTGTTGCCGAGTCGCTTAAAGAACTTTCGGCGCAAAAATACGGAAAGCCGATTTCCGAAATAGAGGCTGAAGTAAGCGGACGCTATCCTAAAAAATGACATTTATGGAAAATATAACAGACGGTTTTTTGGCTTTGTTTTTTGTTCTTAGAGACAATCCGTCTCTTTGGTGGCTTTTGACTCCGGTATTGATCCTGTGGACAGCGACCGAAGCGTATTTCGCGGAATACAGCCGTGAAAGGTTTGGATTTTCGTCGGTTTTTACCGGCGCGGTGTCTCTTTTGTGGCTTAGTTTTATAACTCTGCAGAAAATTTTTCAGGGTCCGGAAGGCGTAAAGCGCGGTCTGATTTTGGGCACGGCCCTCGCGCTCGTTTTCTACGCTTTAATAATCATTTATTTGTCGTTTAGCCACATGCTTTCGGAAAAGAAACTGGGCGTCGCGGCTTCTCCGCGCGTAATTTATTTTGCTTCAATTATTTTGGTGTTCTTTGGCGTGGGGGAGGCCGGCGCGAAATTAGAGGTTGTTTTGGCTTTATCTGCGGTTTTTATTGCCGTATCCCTGGCTTTTTCCGTTATTAAAAAATATTTTCTGGCCGGTTTTTGGGGTGAGCTCGAAGCCGTTGAAAAGGCCGGAGATCAGCAAAAAACATGAAAAACCATATTCTTGCGGTTTTCGCGGGGTTTTTAACGGGTGTTCTTCTTATTCCTACGCTTCGCAATCTGGATTTAGAGCTCCCTTACGAGACTGCGGCGCTTGTCTTCGCGCTACCGGTGATGTTTCTTTTAGGCTCCGTCATCGCCGTTTTGGTCGGACGGAAATTTCCCTGGTTTTGGCAGCTGGCCAAATTTGGTGAAGTTGGTTTTTTAAATACGGCCATAGACTTCGGCATACTCAATTTTTTAATTTTTATTACCGGATTTTCGGCCGGATTATATTTTTCCGTTTTTAAAGCGGCGAGTTTCATTGTAGCCAACATCAACAGCTACGTCTGGAATCGTTTTTGGGTTTTCGAAACACGCCGGGCGGTATCGGCGAAAGAGTATGTTCAGTTTCTTGTTGTAAGCCTTGTTGCCATTACGATTAATGTAGGGGTCGCTTCTTTGGTTGTAAACTTTATTTCGGCGCGATTCGGCCTTAGTCCGGCTCTTTGGGCCAATCTTGGGGCCGCCGCCGGAGTCGCATCAGGCCTCCTATGGAATTTTATAGGATATAAGCTGATCGTTTTTAAAAAATAACTCGTTCGAATGATAGTCAAAAAATTTCTTAAAAAAATAATAGCCGGGATTTTAAATTTTGAAGCCCGTCTGATTATTAAAAAATATAAGCCGGAAATAATTTCCATTACCGGCTCTGTCGGCAAAACGTCGTCAAAAGAAGCGGTATGTGCAGTTTTATTGTCCAGGTTTAACGTAAGAAAAAGCGAAAAGAGCCAGAACAGCGAACTGGGTGTTCCCCTTACTATTATAGGGGAGAGTAATCCTTGGTATTCGCCCGTGGGGTGGCTGAAAGTTATTTTTAACGGAGCGGGGCTGATTTTTAAAACAGCCCCGAACTATCCCGAAAAAATAATTTTGGAAATGGGCGTTGACCGTCCCGGAGACATTATGAAACTGGCGCGCTTTAAGCCGCGAGTTTCCATAATTACGGCCATCGGTGAAATTCCGACGCATGTTGAGTTTTTTTCCGGGTCCGAAGATGTGGCCAGGGAAAAGTCAAGGCTGGTTGAAATTTTAAGCGTTCAAGATTGGGCGATTTTAAACACGGATGACGATGCCGTGCTTGACATGAAAGAAAAAACTCGGGCCAAAATTTTAACTTTCGGTTTTGGCGAGGATGCTAATGTGCGGGCGTCGGAGTATAAACTGACTTATGGGGAGAACAACAAACCGGAGGGCATAACTTTTAAAATGGATTACTCCGGCTCATCCGTGCCGGTGAGGATTCCCGGCTCTTTCGGAAAACAAAGCGTTTATGCCGCTTTAGCCGGGGCTGCCGCCGGAATAACTTACGGAATGAATCTGGTTGAAATCTCCGAGGCCTTGAGCCGGTACGAATCTCCGCCGGGACGCATGCGTCTTGTTGAAGGAGAAAAAGAAACGTGGATTTTGGACGATACCTACAATGCCTCGCCCCAAGCGATGCACGCGGCGATAGATGTCTTGAAGGATTTGCCGGCCAAACGGAAAATCGCCGTTTTGGGCGACATGCTTGAGATCGGAAAGTTTACGATTCAGTCGCACCAAAAGGCGGGGGATCAGCTTAAAAATATCGCGGACATGGTTATAACCTGCGGACCAAGGGCAAAATTCATTGCCAGGGAACTTTTAGACCACAGATTTGGCGCAAAAAAAGTAATCAGTGTTTACGATTCACGCGAGGCGGGGCGCGAGCTTGAGCGTATAATAGAGCCGGGAGACCTGATTTTGGTCAAAGGATCGCAAGCCATGCGGATGGAGCGCGTTGTTGAAGAAATAATGGCGTATCCCGAAAAAAAATCGGAACTCCTTGTCAGACAAGAGCCGGAGTGGTTAAATAAGGAGTGATTTTTGCCCCTGTCGTCTAGCCTGGCCTAGGACGTCGCGTTCTCATCGCGAAAACCCGGGTTCGAATCCCGGCGGGGGCGCAAAGTTTATAAATCCATTCTTGCCAAAACTTCCTGATCCAGAACATAGATTTTGTTGTTTAGAACGGCAAAAACCGGGCTTTTTCCTTTGTAAATCGGCTGGAAATTTTTAACGCTCCTCCCGTCCAAATCGAAAGCAAATACGCCGTTTTCAACCGCGACCAGAGCCACGTCGCTTCTTTTTGGAAAAAACGACGCGTGTCTTATGGAATACTTGCTTTGATACACAGTTTCTTCGGCCGATGACAAAAAGTAAGGAAGGGGCAAAGATAGCCAGTTTATCCGGATGTTTTTTTCGTCATACCGGATTTGGGCTTTTTGGCGCCAGTCCGAGCTTATTTGATGAGGAAGATATTCCGTCGTTTCATCGAGTTTCAGCGTGCTGTTTTTCGCCGAGACGGATCTCTTGGCGAGATCTATGCTTACGCCGACTGACTTACTGCCAAAAAATATATCCGCCCCGTTGTCGCGCCAGGACACGGTTTTTAATTTGGCTCCGGAGGACAGGAGTTTTTTTGATGCGGAATTCGCCGGCGCCAGAAATTCGTTGCTTTCCGGCAAATAAAAAGTCAGGGTGTAGATGTCGCCCCTTTTTTCTTCCAAAAGGAGAATGGGATTTTTATCGGAAGAATAGACCGATTCAAACTGGCCCTTGAGAAGAACGGTCCCGTTTATGTTTTGCGGCAGCATAAACGCCCTGGCTTCAGCCACTTCACTTTCCGCGACTGCCAGATTCTTGGTCCATGGCCAGTGGCCGTCTTTTGAAATCATAACCGAGTACGGGCCCGGAGTAAGATTTTGAACAAAAACCCCGCTTTGTAAAAAGTTGGTGCTTTTTATGAATTTACCGTTGAGATAGACCGATGCCCCGGATTCGGGGACAGCCACAAAAAGCCCGCCGGTCATTTTTATTTTGAAGTCGTAAGTAAGGCGCCACCCGGAGGAATAAAGCGCGATTGGAGGCGCGATAATTAAAAAAATAAGCACAGAAAGCCAAAATAATTTTCTTCTGGTTTTGATGGTCATATTTTAAACGATATGGCCTTATTATATGATAGATAAATGAACTTATCCAGTAAAAAACTGCTTATGGGGATTGACGAGGCCGGACGCGGACCTCTCGCCGGCCCGGTAACTTTGGCGGCTGTTGCATGCCCGAAAGCGGTTGCCAGAATTTTGTTCAAAGGAATTAAAGACTCCAAGCGCCTAAGTTTAAAATCTCGTGAAGCGTGGCTTGAAAAGATGAAAAACCACCCCGGGATTTTATATTGCTCGGCTTCCGTCGGGGCCTCCACGATAGATCGCATTGGAATCGCGCCGTCCATCAGGCGCGCAATTGGCCGGATTCTAGCGCATGAAAAGATTAAAAAATTAGGCAGAGTCAAAATTCTTCTGGACGGAAGCTTGAAGGCCCCGGAAAAATACCTGCAAAAAACCGTGATAAAGGGGGACGAAAAAATCCCAATAATCGCCGCAGCCTCGATAGTTGCGAAAGTATCGAGAGACAGAAAAATGGCTCGTTTTTCACGCGTATTTCCCGAGTATGCGTTTGATGTCCACAAAGGATACGGCACGCGCTTGCACTATAAAATGCTGAAAAAACATGGTTTATGCGGGATACACAGGAAATCGTTTTTGGCCAAAATTTTAAACTAGACTTTTGACATAAATAGTCCGGCCGGCTATAATAAACCCAATGGTAGTCAGAATGCGCCATACACGTTCTCACACCGGCCGAAGAAGGTCGCATCACGCCTTATCCGTGAAGGCGGTTGTTCCGTGTCCGAAATGCGGGGAATCAAAACTTCCGCAGAAAGTTTGCATGAATTGCGGGACCTATAAGGGGCGCGACGTTGTGGATGTTTTTAAAAAATTAAACAAAAAAGAGCAAAAGAAAAAAGAAAAAGAACTGGAAACGCAGGAGGCGGAACATACGGAAAACAAACCGATGGACGCCGCTGAGCTTTCCAGAAAATAAAAGCATTCAAAAAATTTTAGTTCTTTAATTTTATGGCCAATCGTCACCTTTCGCGAAGCGTAGTCTTGCAAACACTTTTTGAGTGGGATTTCAACGGCTTTGAATCGAAAGCTGTTCAGGAAATTATGAATCGGGATCTTGAAGAATTTGCTCCCGGTCTTGATGATGGCGGTTTTTCCGAAAGACTTATCAGTGGTATAGCCAAAAAAAGAAAAGAGCTCGATAAAATAATAGAAAAAGCCGCTCCAGAATGGCCCTTGGCGCAAATTGCCATGATCGATCGGAATGTTTTGAGAATAGGCCTATACGAGCTCCTTTTTG
Organism: Candidatus Niyogibacteria bacterium RIFCSPLOWO2_01_FULL_45_48; assembly: GCA_001819395.1. Classification (GTDB taxonomy): domain Bacteria; phylum Patescibacteriota; class Minisyncoccia; order HO2-45-28; family HO2-45-28; genus HO2-45-28. Next base: position 20,798 of record MHMQ01000002.1, on the reverse strand, counting down.
GCGACAGGGACGAAGTTCCGCCGAAAGTGGCGATAAACGAGGCAATTGAACTTGCGAAAAATTTCGGAGGCGACTCCTCCGGCCGTTTCGTTAATGGAGTTTTGGGAACTGTTTATCGCGAAATAGGCGAGCCGGGAAAAGACGACAGTTCCAAGAAAAAAAGAATAACCGACCCGTCCAAACTGCCGCAAGAAGACCTGGGCGGAGGGGTGGTATACCTCCGCGAAAAAGGCAAGCTGCGTTTTGCTTTGGTGCACGACGTTTTCGGCTACTGGACGCTTTCCAAGGGGCACCTTGAGGAAGGGGAGGACGTGCGCGCGGGGACGCTTCGCGAGCTAAAAGAAGAACTCGGTCTGAAGGATGTGGTTTTGGGCGAAGAAGTCGGCGTTAACGAATATATAGCTTCAGACCCGCAAAAGGGTCCGGTAAGGCGCAGGGTTTCGTATTTTTTGGCCGAAACCCAAGACAAGGATTTAACCCTCGGACCTTCCGGCGGACTGGACGACGCTAAATGGTTTGGGGCCGACGAAATAAACGATTTAAAAATATACGAAGACATAAGACCGCTGATAAAAAAAGCGGTGGAAAAAATAAAATGAAGGACCTGTCTGATTTTGAAAAAAAAATATCATACCAATTCAAAAATAAGAATTTATTAACCGAGGCTTTTACCCACCGTTCTTATCTGAATGAAAATCCGTCATGGTCCGGCGCCCACAACGAGCGCCTGGAATTTTTGGGCGACGCGGTGCTCGAACTTGTGGTTACCGAATCTTTATTTTCCGTATTTCCCGAAAAACCCGAAGGCGAGCTGACCAGCATCCGCGCGGCGCTTGTGAACGCCATAATGCTCTCCGGTCTTGCCTCGGAGCTCGAAATGAATAACTGTTTGATTTTGTCCAGAGGCGAAGCTAAGGATGTCGGACGAGCCAGAGGATATATTTTGGCAAATGCTTTTGAGGCTCTGGTTGGCGCTATTTATCTTGACGGAGGGTACAGCGCGGTAAAAATTTTTATTGAGAAAAATCTTCTTACAAAAACGGGAGAGGTTTTGGAAAAAGAGCTTTACAGAGACGCCAAGAGCCTTTTTCAGGAACGGGCCCAGGAGTTTGCCGGAATTACTCCGAACTACCGCGTGCTTGAGGAGTGGGGTCCGGATCACGACAAACATTTTATCGTTGGGGTTTATTTGGCCGACTCGGTCGCCGGAAAAGGCGAGGGGCCGTCAAAACAGATTGCCGAACAAAATGCCGCCGACAGCGCTTTAAGCGCGAAAGGCTGGAAGTAATTTTATGAGTATCAGGCTTAAAAAACTGGAGCTTTCCGGATTTAAGTCTTTTGCTAAACTTGCGCGCTTTGATTTTGCCCGCCCGATAACCGCGATTGTCGGTCCGAACGGGTCGGGTAAATCCAACGTGGCCGAATCCATCCGATGGGTTTTGGGCGAGCAGTCGCTTAAAAGCATCCGGGGAAAAAGGGGCGAGGATTTGATTTTCAACGGCTCGGCTTCCGCTTCTCGGATGAGCAAGGCCTCGGTGGCTCTTTATTTTGATAATTCTTCGCATCAATTTCCGGTTGAGTTTGACGAGGTCATCATCAGCCGCAGGGTATATCGCGACGGCAAAAATGAGTACTTACTGAATGACTCCGAGGTCAGGCTGAAAGACATCATTGAGCTTTTGTCTAATGTTGGTCTTGGTGTTTCCCAGCACCATATAATAGGACAAGGCGAAGCCGACCGGGTTCTTTACTCATCTCCGAAAGAACGTCAGCAGGCGATTGAAGACGCGCTGGGCCTAAAAATCTATCAGTTCAAAAGACAGGAGGCCGAAAGAAAACTATACAGGACCGAAGAAAACATGCGCCAGGCCCAGGCATTGCAGAAGGAAATCGGACCGCACCTGAAACACCTTGAGCGTCTGGTCGAAAAGTTCAAACAAGTGTCCGAGACAAAGATCAGGCTCGAAAAAATGCTCAATGATTATCTGGCCCGATCAAAGGCGTGGTTAAACGCCGTGAGCTCCGATTTGTATTCCAAAAAAAAGAAACCGATCGAAGAGCTCGCTCGCGCTGAAAAAAAAATAAAAGACCTGAAAGACAATCTTGCCGGTCTCAAAAAAATCGAAAACGAGCCCAAGGAGGTCAGGGAGTCCGATTCGGAGCTTGCGGATCTCCGGGGGCATAGGACCAAAATAGAGCGTGATCTTGGCAGGCTTGAAGGAATGCTTGAAGCCGCGGAGTTCGCCGATTCTTCGGCCGAAGGAGAAATGATTTCAAAAGAAGAAGTCGAAGCGTTGCTTTCCGATATAGATAATTCTTTGACTTCGGCCATGGATACGGACGTTCTTGAAGAGGTTCAGGGTATTATTCAGGAAGTCATATCCAGAATCAGCTCATTTTTCAGTGGACCGGTTTTGCCGGAAAATGCCAAGATTTCCAAAAAAGATCTGTTTGATAAGAAAAAAAATCTGGAAGAAGAACTGGCGCGCATCACCGAGCGGGAAAAAGCTCTGGTTAAAAAAAGAGAGGAGTTGAACCTGTCTTTTTACGAATCTTTGCAGTCGCAAAGATTGTCCGAAAACGAGCTTTTCGGACTTGAGTCCGAAGCAAACGACTTGCGAAATACGCTCAGAAATTTCGATATAGAACAAGAAAAAATAAAAATGCGCGAAGAAGAGTTTTCAAGGGAACTGGAAGAGGCCAAAAGACATTTGGGCGAAGACAAGATAAATCCCGGGGAAGCGGAAGCTTACAGCGAGCCCGAGCGCGAAAAAGCCAAAAAAGAGATAGATCGCCTTAAATTCCGCCTGGAAGAGGCCGGAGGCGTTGATCCGGCAATCGTAAAAGAGTACGAGGAAATCAAAGCAAGGGACGAATTTTTTTCACGCGAACTTGATGACCTGATTAAATCGGCAAAAAGCCTGCGGGAAGTTTCGAAAGAACTCGCCGAAAAAATAGAGCACGATTTTTCTGGAGGTGTGGAAAAAATAAACAAGGAGTTCCAAAGATTTTTTGAAACTATGTTTGGCGGAGGCAAAGCGAAACTGGCCATAATCCGGCCGGAAAAACAATCCAAAACGGAAGACGAAGATTTGCCGGAAGAGATGTCTTCGCCCGAAATTTTAAAAAATGAGGGGGGAATAGACATAGACGTAAGTCTTCCGCGAAAAAAAATAAAAGGTCTGGACATGCTTTCCGGCGGCGAAAGAGCTTTAACCTCAATTGCCCTTCTGTTCGCGATGTCCGCAGTTAATCCTCCGCCGTTTCTGGTTTTGGACGAGACCGATGCCGCGCTTGACGAATCAAATTCCCGAAGATACGCCGAGATGCTGAAAAGCCTTTCTCAAACCACCCAAATTATCACCATCACGCATAACCGCGAAACCATGAAGCAGGCCGGTGTCCTGTACGGCGTTACCATGGGCTCCGACGGCATCAGCCGTATGCTTTCTTTGAAGCTCTCCGAAGCCGAAGAAATAGCGCAGTAAACCGTCTTGACTTATGCTTAAAAATTTTATAAACTATACCCCATGTTAGTCATACGATTACAGCGGGTGGGGAGGAAAAACGACCCTTCTTTCAGGGTCGTGGTTAACGACAAAAGACGCTCGGCCAAGGCCGGAAGCGCCGTTGAGTTTCTTGGCTCATACAACCCCCGCCAAAAAACAGCCGATATTAAAGAAGAAAGGGTAAAATACTGGCTTTCCGTCGGCGCGAAGCCGTCCGATACGGCGCACAATCTCTTTGTCTCAAAAAAGATAATTTCGTCCGAAAAGATAGACGTTTCAAAAAAATCCAAAAAGGAGGAGAAAACTTCCGCAAATGCCGGCGTTGAAGAAAAACCCGCGGCGGTGTAAAATTTAACTAATGATTCTGGATCTCGCGATTTTTATAATCGTGCTGGCCGTTTTGATACTTGCGCACGAATTCGGGCATTTCATTGTCGCGCGCAAAAACGGCGTTCGGGTTGACGAATTCGGTTTCGGATTTCCGCCGAGACTTTTTGGTTTTAAATACGGCCAGACTCTCTATTCTTTCAATCTTTTCCCGCTGGGCGGATTCGTAAGAATAGCCGGCGAAAACGAATCCGTTTCCGCGGATCCCGAAAACTTCGCTTCCAAGAGCATATACGCGCGTTTCGCCGTTGTTTTCGCCGGGGTACTTTTTAATATAATTTTAGCTTTTGTTATTTTTTCCGCCGTGGCCACGGCGGGCATTCCGGTCGATGCCGAGGATCCTTATTGGGCAGGACGCGTGCGGGACGCATCCATAACCGTTACCGAAGTTCTCAAAGACTCCGCAGCCGAACGATCCGGTTTTAAAATGGGTGACAAAATTCTGGAGCTTAAAACAGATTCCGGAAACGTTCTTCGTCCGCTGGATGTTTCGGAAATACAGCGTTTTACCGGGGACAACGCGGGCAGAACCATAACTGCAAAGATTGAAAGAAGCGGCCAAAATATTGTTTTGTCCGCCGATTTGGCCGAAAACGAAATTCCTCTGGGTGTAGCAACCGCGAAAGTCGGGAAGATAACGGCTCCATGGTATTTGTCGCCGGTGGTCGGCCTGGAACTGACTTTTATCGCGCTTGCAAGAACCGCTGACGGGTTCCTTTTTATACTAGGCCTTCTTTTTTCAGGACAGTCGGTGGCCGGTTTTATAAGCGGCCCGGTGGGAATCTTTACGCTGGTTTCCGGTATTTTGGATTTCGGCATAATAACCCTGCTTACGTTCACGGCTTCTCTTTCAATCAACCTTGCAATTATAAATTTAATGCCGTTTCCAGCTCTTGACGGAGGAAGAATTTTGTTTCTTGCTATAGAGGCGTTGCGCGGAAGACCGATCAGCCAAAAAACAGGGAACTTGGCTCATGCTCTAGGTTTTGCTATTTTAATAATGCTTATGGCGGTTATTACTTATTTAGATATCAAATTCAGATTATGAAACAATCGCAATTTTTCGTAAAAACCTTAAAAGAGTGGCCTTCCGACGAGGAGAACGCGAGCACCCGCTACCTGCTTAGGGCCGGTTTTATAGATAAAAATTCTTCGGGTGTTTATTCTTTTCTGCCGATGGGCCTGAGGGTTCTCGAAAAAATTAACAAAGTCATCCGCGAAGAAATGAACGCTCTTGGCGCATCCGAGCTTTTAATGCCGGCCCTTATTTCCAAAAAATATTGGCGGGCCACCGATCGCTGGGATACGGAAGTTCTTTATAAAGTTAAAGACTCGTCGGGCCAGGAATACGGGCTTGCGTTTACCCATGAAGAAGTTTTGACTCCGATTCTCAAAAAATTTATTTCCAGTTTTCGCGACCTGCCGGTGTCTTTTTACCAGATTCAGACCAAATTCAGGGACGAACCGAGAGCCAGGGCCGGCCTTCTGCGAACCAAGGAGTTTGTAATGAAAGATCTTTATAGTTTTCACATCGACGAAAAGGATTTGGACTTGTTTTATTGGAAAACCGCCGATGCGTATAAAAATATTTTCAAACGTCTTGGACTCGAAGCCATGGTGGTTGAGGCTGGCGGAGGAGGTTTCACCAAAGAATACACCCATGAGTTTCAGGTTCTGACTGAAGCGGGCGAAGACGAAATTTTTTATTGCGAGTCTTGCGATTTCGCTCAGAATAAAGAAATAACCCAAGCCAAGGAGGGCGGCAAGTGCCCGAAATGTTCAAAAGGAAAAATAAAAAAAGAAAACGGAATAGAGGTCGGGAATATTTTCAAATTGGGAACGCGTTTTTCCGATGCCGCCGGCCTTGCGTATAAGGACAAAAAAGGACAAACCAAGCCGGTGGTGATGGGTTCTTACGGTATGGGCCCCTCCAGAATAATGGGGGCTTTGGCGGAGACAAACCGTAACGAAAAAGGCCTTATTTGGCCTAAAGAGTCGAGCCCGTTTAGGGTTCACCTTGTTGAGCTGGAGGGGGGACACAGTCAGGCGGTTGAAGTTTATGAAACCCTGAACGAAGCCGGTATAGAAGTTTTGTACGACGATCGTGAGAATGTTTCGGCCGGAGAAAAATTGACGGACGCGGATTTGCTGGGTATTGTCTGGCGCGCTGTTGCAAGTTCCAGAACATTGGCAGAAAATAAGATTGAGCTTAAGGCCAGAAACAATGGCGAAAGCTCAATGGTCGGCCTGGAAACACTTTTAAAACATGTTAAATAATTTTTTTAAACTTTTTTCAAAGGACGTAGGCATTGATTTGGGTACTGCTAATGTTTTGGTTTATGCTGAAGGGCGCGGAGTGGTTATAAACGAACCGTCTGTTGTCGCGCTGAATCAGAAAACAGGGCAGGTTGTGGCCGTCGGTTCAGAAGCAAAACGCATGGTCGGCAGAACCCCGGCGCATATTTCCGTCATCAGACCGCTGGTTGAGGGGGTCATATCCGATTTCGAAATCACTCAGGAAATGCTTTCTTATTTTATTAAAAAAGTCCATCAGCCAAACTCGTCTTTTTTGACCAGGCCCGCGGTCGTAGTTGGCGTACCATCCGGCATAACCGAAGTTGAACGCAGAGCAGTAAGGGATGCTGCGCGAAATTCGGGCGCGCGCGAAGTTCACCTTGTGGAAGAACCGATGGCGGCGGCCGTAGGCATCCGAATGCCTGTTTTGGAGCCGGTCGGCAACATGGTTGTCGATATGGGCGGCGGAACTACGGACATAGCCGTTATATCTCTTGGGGGGCTGGTTTCATCCATGAATTTGCGCGTTGCCGGCGACCGGTTTAATAATGACATCATAAATTACGTAAGGGACGAGTTTAAACTTCTTTTGGGCGAAAGGACGGCCGAGGATCTCAAAATGGCGATCGGCACGGCTCTGAAGCCGGAAACGCCGTTTGAAAGCGTAGTAAGGGGGCGCGATCTGGTAACGGGCCTTCCCAGAGAAGTTATAATAACAGATTCGGACGTGCGCGAAGCCACGGCCAAATCGGTCAGAGTGGTGATTGACGGAATCAAAGAAGTTATCGAAATGACGCCGCCGGAGTTGGTGTCCGACGTCATGCATCGCGGAATAGTCATGGTTGGCGGAGGGGCGTATCTTAAGGGGCTGGACAAAATGGTTGAAAACGAAACAAAAATTCCGACGCGCGTCGCCGAAGACCCGATGACCGCGGTTGTCAGGGGATGCGGGATAATTCTTGAGAATCTTAACGATTTTAGAAATGTTCTTCTGGAAAAGGAAGAAGACGTTTCTCCTCAATGAGTCCGAAGTTCAAGTGGGTAAGCGCCGTTTTTGTTCTGGGAGCCGTGTTTCTATTTTTTTTCTCGGCCACTTTCAAACATTCGGCTGCCTCTTTTGTGTTCAGAAAAATTAAAACGGCACGTTCGCTGGTTTTGTCTTCATCGTACGATTTTCTTGCCTCAAAAAACTCCCTTTTGAAAGAAAATACGGCGCTCCGGCTGAAACTGGCCGACCTCGAAACCCAAAAGTCCCTTTTTGAATTTCGGCAGGAAAAGGCGGATTTGCCCGAGAATTTTATCGAAGCTGTGGTTATTTTCAGACCTCCGGCGATAAATTACGACCAGCTTATTCTTGGCAAGGGCGCCGAAGATGGAGTAAAACAAGGACAGCTGGTTTTGGCGGGTAAAAATATTATTATTGGGACGGTTAGCGAAGTTTTTGACGACTCAAGCCGGGTGGTTTCTTTTTCTAGCTATGGAATTGAGCAAAATGTTTTTCTCGCAAAACCCGGGGTATCCGTTACGGCAGTCGGCATGGGCAATAACGAGTTTGCTATAACCTTGCCGCGCGATTTTCAGGCGGAAAGCGGTTCGGCGGTCTTTTCTTTGACTAACCAGCCGTATATTGTCGGCTATGTGTCCGAAATAGAAACTCCGCCCAGCGCGCCCGTAAAAACTTTGAAAGTAAAACAGCCGTTCAATATTTACAGTCTTTACTCGGTAAATATTCTTAAATGAAAAGATTTTTATTCATGCTTTTACTTATTCTGGGACTGTTTTTTGCTCCGTGGATTTTGGTTTTTGCCGGATCGGTTTTTTTTACAGCGGTTTTTTCTTGGGGAGTTGAGGCTCTGATTGTTTCGTCTGTCGCGGCGGTTATTGCCGATATTGCTTTATGGAAACTGTCCGTAATTTTCGGATCAACGCTTATTTTTCAGGAGGCGTTAAAAACCATCATTGGTTTTGAAAAAGTTTTTGCCGCGCGCGCGGGAATATGGACGGCTGGCTTTATTGTATTCGCCGTCTTCTTTTTTGTCTTTATTTAAAAAGGTACAATTAGATACACACATCTGATTCATGCCCTCATATTCGGCTATCATAAAAAACGCCACGATTTTTGACGGATCGGGTGATTCGCCCAAAAAATCCGATATCGGGATTGAAGGAGACAGGGTCGCAAAAATCGGCGACTTAAACTCGGAACACGCTTCTGTTGAAATTGACGCGTCGGGTCTTTATGCCGTTCCGGGCCTGATAGATCTTACCAATCATTCCGATACCCACTGGACGCTCTTTGATTATCCGTCGCAAGAGAATCTTCTTTATCAGGGCGTTACAACAATTATCGGAGGGAATTGTGGTTCATCTTTGGCACCGCTAACCCGGCCGTCGGATATCGGAGATCTGCAAAAATGGGCCGATGTCTCAAAAGCAAATATAAATTGGCAAAGTTTCGGCGAATTCATAAGAGAAGTTGAAAATCATCGCATGGCCATTAATTTCGGCTCTTTTGTCGGCCACGGAACCGCAAGAAGGGCTTCGGGGATGGACGTCGGACTTGCCGCAAACCAAGACGATTTAAAAAAAATCCTTTATTTGATTCACGCTTCCATGGAGGAGGGGGCCTTGGGTATTTCAACCGGACTCGGCCGTGAACACTCACAAGCTGCGGACGACGAAGAAGTTTTGAGTATTTTGTCGCAGGTTAAAGGGCTTTCGGGCACGTCGGTTCACCACTTGGCTGACGAAGGGGCTGGCATAGTGGGCGCCGTTTCCAGAATAGTCAGCTTGTCCAGGGCCTCAAACTCAAAAAGTCATATTTCACATTTTAAGGTTTTGGGTAAGAAATCATGGCCCAAACAGAAGTCGGCTCTGGAAATAATAGAACGCGCGAGGGCCGACGGGCTTAAAATAACCGCGGACTTTTTTCCTTACACGGCGACCGGATCCGATTTATATCTTTTACTGCCGGAATGGGCCGTATCCGGCCAGTCTTCCGACATCCTGGAAAAACTCTCAAACGATAATATGAAAAATAAAATAACGGAAGAACTTCGGACGCTTACTTTGCATTACGAAAAAATAATAATAGCCTCGACCCTAAAAGATACCGGCGTTATCGGAAAAAGTTTGAAGGATATTGCCGATAACGCCGGCCTGAGTCCGGAAGAAACAATAATTGAGCTTTTGGCAACTAATGATTTGCAAGTAAGCATCTTTAACGAAGCGATATCGGAAGAAAATCTGTTTGAGCTTTCCAAAAAAGATTATACAGCAATATCCTCGGACGGTTACGGACTTAGTCCCGGCAAAACAGGCTCAAATTTAACGCATCCGAGGTCTTTCGGGGCGTTTAGCCGCGCGTTTAAGATGCTGGTCAGGGAAATGGGAATTCTAACTTGGGAAGAAGCTGTCCGCAAAATGACCGCGCTTCCGGCCGAGATCGCCGGCCTGAATAACAGGGGTTCGCTTAAAAAAGGATTTTTTGCCGATATTGCTGTTTTTGATCCGCTAACCATCGGCGACACGGCCGATTACAAAAACCCATCGCAATTGAGCCGGGGAATAAAGTGGGTTTTTGTAAACGGGATTGCGGCTTTGGTTGACGGAACCCTTGGCGCAAAGCCCGGCAGAGTGATTTATAGAAATAGTTTTTAACCGCGTGAACCTCTTAACCAAGGCCAAACGTGTTTTTGAGGGCAAAAAAATACTCATAGCCGGGCTCGGTCTGCAGGGCGGAGGAGAGGGTGTTGTGAAGTTTTTTCTAAAGGCCGGGGCCGGACTTACGATAACCGATCTAAGACCTGCAAGAGACTTCGGACCGCTGATAAAAAAACTTTCTAACGGGAAAATTAAATTCGTTTTAGGACGTCACAGGTTTTCCGACTTTAAACAAGCCGATATAATCATCAAAAATCCGGCAATGCCGGCCAATTCGCCTTACATCAGATACGCCAAACGCTTGGGAAAAGAAGTATTATCCGAAACACAAATTTTTTTCAACCTAATACCGAGAGAAAAGATAATAGGAGTAACCGGCACCAAAGGCAAAACAACAACAGCCGCACTTTTGGCGCATCTCCTTGGTTCGCGTTTCAAAGTTCGGCTTATCGGCAATATTCCCGGATACTCGGCCCTAGAGTCGCTTATAAACTTAAAAAAAATGCCGGATTTTTTTGTCTACGAACTTTCAAGCTTTAATTTGGAGGGGATGGAAACAAGTCCGCGCTACGCCATCATAACCAATATATTTCCGGATCATCTGAATCGTTATCATAACTTTAACGAATATAAAAAGACGAAGGAGAATATTTTCAGATATCAAACCAGGGGAGATTTTCTGTGGTCGGGCAAATCCGATGTTGCCGTAAAAGTCGCTTCGTTTTTGGGAATCGGATCCCAAGATATAAAAAAACGCCTGAAATCCTTTAGGTCGGCCGAGGGGCGAACGGAATATCTCGGCGAGTTTAAGGGTATTCGCGTTGTAAACGACACCACGGCCACAAATCCGGGGGCTGCGATTTTCAGTCTGCATGAGGTTGAAAAAAGTTTCAAGATCGGCCCTTCCCGCGTTATTTTGATTGCTGGAGGGGAAGACAAGAAACTGAATTACGCCGAATTTTCAAAAAAAATCAGAGGATTGAAAAAAGTCATTCTGCTTCCGGGCGGGGCTTCGGATAAAATACATTTTTTCAAGGCTTTGCGTGCCGGTTCTCTTGAAGAAGGCGTTAAAATGGCTTTTGGGTTTGCGAAAAAGGGCGATGTCATACTTTTTTCTCCGGGAGCCAGCAGTTTCAATATGTTTAAAAATGAATTTGACCGCGGGCGCATCTTCAAAAAGGCTGTTTTTAGAGCCAAAAAAGGGCTATTATAAAATTGATGTCAAGGCCCCGGGATACTATCCTTTTTTTAACGATAGCGGCTTTTGTTTTAGTCGGTATTTTCGTTTTATCTTCAGCCGCCCTCGGCCTTTTTGAAGAAGATTCGTCGCCTTTTAAGCCGATTTTACGCCAGCTTGTGTTGGGTTTAGGTCTTGGCGCGGTTCTTTTTTACATAACCGACAGAATAAATTTTCATTTTTGGCATAAAACCGCCTTTTGGATCTTTTTGTTCGGGTTTTTTTTGACCTTGGCGGTTTTTATTCCCGGCCTCGGATTTGAAAGCGGAGGGGCCGCTCGCTGGCTTAGTTTCGGGCCGATTTTTTTTCAGCCGTCGGAATTTATGAAAATCGGATTTGTCATGTATGTGGCGGCTTGGCTATCAAGCCGCGGAAAAGACGTCGGATCTTTGCAGTTCGGAGCCTTGCCGATGTTTTTGATGATTTTGGCGATGGGAGCCGTATTTTTTAAACAGCCGGACTTGGGGACGCTTGGAGTCATTGTTATTTCCGGATTTCTTCTTTTTTTCATTGGCGGAGGAAAAATAAAACATCTCGGTTTAATGGGTATTTTTATGCTGATATTGCTCGCGGTCGCGATTTATTTCAAGCCGTATACCAAAGACCGAATCATGGTCTTTTTGAACCGCGATTATGATCCGCAGGGCGCCGGCTATCAGGTGCGGCAAGCCTCCATCGCTCTGGGTTCAGGAGGAATTTTCGGCAAAGGTTTCGGACAGGGTCTCCAAAAATACAATTATCTTCCCGAGCCGACGGCTGATGCGATATTTGCAGTAATCGGCGAAGAGTTTGGTTTTGTCGGAACTTCTTTTTTGGTTTTTTTGTTTTTGTTCTTTTTGTGGCGGGCAGTCATTGTTTTAAGATCCGTTCCCGATGTTTTTGCTGGACTGCTTGGCTCGGGACTAGTTATACTTATAGTTGTGCAGGCGTTTATAAACATATCGGCGCTTGCCGGACTTATTCCGCTTACCGGACTGACCTTGCCGTTCATAAGCCAGGGCGGATCATCGCTTGCGGCCACCCTTGCGGCAGCCGGAATTTTATCAAATATAAGCCGATTTAAAAACAGATAGTATGCGCATATTATTGACTGGCGGCGGGACCGGCGGCCATTTTTATCCGATAATAGCTGTCGTCCGCGCGCTTAAAAAAATAGCCGAGGAAGAAAGGTTTGTTGAAATGAGCCTGGTTTATGCGGCAGATAACCCCTATGATGAGCATCTTTTGAAAGAAGAGGGGATTGGATTTGTGACTGTTCCTGCCGGCAAAATCAGGCGGTATTTTTCCTTGCTGAATGTCAGCGATCTTTTTAAAACAGCATGGGGCATATTGCGGGCCATTGTTTATGTTTTTAGGCAGATGCCCGATGTCGTTTTTGCTAAAGGCGGATACGCCAGTTTTCCCGTGCTTATTGCCGCCAGGATTTTCGGTATTCCGGTTATAATTCACGAATCTGATTCGGTTCCGGGAAGGGTTAACCGCTGGGCCGGCTTTTTCGCCAAAAAAATCGCCATATCGTTTCCGGAAACCGCAAAATACTTTTCTGAATCCAAGACCGCGCTGACCGGAAATCCGGTCAGAACTCGTCTTTTGGGCGGAAACACGGAGGAAGCCAAATCGGTCTTCGGTTATGAAAACCTGCCTACAATTTTGGTTTTGGGCGGTTCTCAGGGGGCGGCAAATATAAACAATGTTGTTTTGGACATCTTGCCGGATATTTTGAAAGAGATCAAAATCATACACCAATCCGGTAAAAATAACTTTGACGACATTTCAAAAAGGGTTTCGGTTGTTTTAAGTCAAAGCTCTTTTAAAAACCGCTACAAACATTTTGCTTTTATGGACGAGGATACGCTGCGCAACGCCGCCCTTGTTTCAAATTTAATAATTTCGCGTTCCGGAGCCGGAGCTATCTACGAAATATCCGCCTGGGCCAAACCGTCGATATTGGTGCCGATTGACGATTCAGCCCAAGATCACCAGCGGCAGAACGCTTACGCGTACGCAAGAGCGGGAGGCGCCGTTGTTGTTGAAGAGTCCAATCTCACTCCCCACATACTTATGGGAGAAATACGCAAACTTCTTGCCGATCCTTCGCGTCTTGAAAGAATGAGCCAGGCCGCCAAATCTTATTCTAAGCCCGATGCCGCCGAATCTCTGGCAAGACAGATCATAACTTTGGCGACAGAACATCCCCATGCTTAAAGAAAAAGGGGCAAAAAAGATCCGAACGCGCATTGCGCCGTCTCCAACCGGGCCGATGCACGCGGGAACGGCTCGCTCGGCTTTATTTAACTTTATTTTCGCCAAGCAGCATGGCGGAGACTTTGTCTTAAGAATAGAGGATACGGACCTCGAACGATCCGATACGATTTTTGAAAAAGATATTCGCGAAAGTCTTGAGTGGCTTGGTTTGGATTGGGACGAGTTTTATCGCCAGTCGGAACGCGCGGATATTTATGAAAAATATTTAAAAAATCTGCTTGATGCCGGACTTATTTTTTGGTGTCCCCATTCGGAAGAGGATCTGGCGAAAGAAAGACAAGAACAGATGTCCAGAAAAGAAGCGATGAAGCATGTGTGTTCGCATAGAAACAAAACAGGCGCCATGGACGATAAAAAAGGCATACTTCGGTTTAAAAACAATTTTTCTAAAGAAATTTCTTTCAATGATCTTGTCAGGGGCGACATCAGTTTTGATTCCGGAATACTCGGAGATTTTTCCATAGCTAAAAATTTAAGAACGCCGCTTTATAACTTTGCGGTCGTGATTGATGACCGTGAAATGGCGATAACTCACGTGATAAGAGGCGAAGACCATATTTCAAATACGCCAAAACAAATTTTGCTGCAAAACGCTCTTGATTTTCCAAGGCCCTTGTACGCGCACCTCCCGCTTATTTTGGGCTTGGATCGCTCCAAGCTTTCCAAACGGCACGGCGCCAAATCGGTTCTCGAATACAGAAAAACCGGTTATCTCCCGGAGGCGCTTTTAAATTTTTTGATTCTTTTGGGATGGCATCCGGCGCCCGATAAGGACGGCCGGGAAAAGGAAATTTTTACGAAGAAAGAAATGCTGCAAGAGTTTTCTTTAAATAAAGTCCAGAAGGGCGGAGCGGTTTTTACTATAGACAAACTAAATTGGCTCAATCGCACATTTATCAAAAACTTAAATCAGGCAGATTTTTCCGAAAGACTTTTGCCGTTTACGGAAGATCTTGCGGAAAAAATAAATGAAAATCACGACAAATGGTCCAAAGTGTTATCTTTGACAAAAGAGCGTTTGACCACTTTGGATGAAATAGGGGACATGGCCGAAATTTTTTATAAAGACCCTTTTTATCCCAAAGAACTGCTTTTTTGGAAAGAGGGCCAGTCTGCTGAAAATATTGTGCGACATTTAAGGCACATCCATGCTTATTTATCCGGGACTAATAGTTGGAACAAAAAAGACCTTGAGGACGGTATTGCCGAATATTCCAAAAAAGAAGGGCGAGGGGAGACGCTGTGGCCTTTCAGGGTGGCATTGAGCGGAAAACGGCACTCGGCAGGCCCTTTTGAAATCGCGGAGATTTTGGGCAAGGAAGAATCGGTTAAAAGGATTGAAAAAGCAATCAAAATGTTCGAATGAGGTCCAAATTTTTAACCATCGCATTTATTTTCATCTTTGTTGCGCCTGTTTTTGCGGACGCGGAGTCTGTCGACGAACTAAGATCTGAAATTGAAGAAAAAAACGCGCAAATAAAAGAACTGGAAGAAGAGATAGCCGAATTCCAGACCGAAATAGATAAAACATCGAAAGAAACCGGTACTCTCAAAAACCAAGTTGGAGTTCTGACCAAGACCATAAACAAACTTTTAACCGACATAAAAGTAACCCAAAAAAAAGTGGAAGCGGCCGAATTGACGCTGGAAGAACTGCAAATAGGCATTGCCGAAAAAGGTTCCGAAACAGAAAAATTTAAAAATGCCTTGGCGGAGATTGTCAGAAACATGAACGAAATAGAATCACAAAGCCTGATTGAAATCATGCTGGCCCGTCCCGATCTTTCGGGATTTTTTAGCGATATAGACTACATAGAAAGTCTCAGCTCCGATCTTGGGCTTAAGCTTAACGAACTAAAAGAGGCAAAGATTGTTTTGGAAGCCGAAAAGTCCAAACAGGAGAAAACAAAATTGTCACTTCAAAGTTTGCGTTTGGAACTTGATTCCAGAAAATCAATAGAAGAAGACGCTCGGATTCAAAAAAATAACTTGCTTAAAATCACCCAGAACAAGGAAGCCGAGTACAAGGAGCTTTTGGACGACCGTTTGTCCAAAAAAGAGGCCCTGGAGGCCGAAATAAGAAGTATTGAGGAGGAGTTAAGAATCACCATAGACCCGTCTTCGTTGCCCAGTCCCGGTTCGGGTGTATTAAAATGGCCCTTAAACAGCGTTTTCATAACCCAGTATTTTGGAAATACTCCGTTTGCAACTCAAAATCCGCAGGTTTACGGCGGAAAAGGGCATAACGGCATTGATTTGCGCGCTTCAATAGGAACTCCGGTTAAGTCTTCTGCCGACGGCGTTGTGATAGCGACCGGTAACACGGATTTACAGCGCGGGTGTTATTCCTATGGAAAATGGGCGCTTGTGAAGCATCCGAACAATCTCTCAACACTTTACGCCCATCTTTCTTTGATAAGCGTCAGCCCGGGTCAGAATATTTCCGGGGGTCAGCTGGTCGGATACAGCGGAAATACGGGCTATAGCACCGGTCCGCATCTCCATTTCACGGTTTTTGCTTCCGAAGGAGTGCGTGTAGTTCGCTTGGGGGATGTCAAAAAGGTTACAAACTGCGCCAACATGGAAATACCCATAGCGCCATTCAATGTTTATTTAAACCCACTAACATACTTATAATAATGTTGGTATAATTAACCATATGGACAAAAACCGCGGGTTTATACAGCTGATAGTCATTTTTTTGCTCTTGGTTGTTATTCTGAGCCTTTTGGGGGTATCGTTATCGGCTCTTTTTCAAAACAAAACTCTTCAGGAAAATTTTTCTTTTATCGGTAAGGCTTTAAAGGCGGTTTTGGACAGTTGGGTTGGTAAAACGATTGGCGTCGTTTGGGAATTTGCCAAGAGTTTTTTTGTTGATTTTATCTGGAGCGCGTTTATTGACGCGATGAACGCAATTAAGGCCGGCCAAAATCCTATTTTGAAACAGTAAGTAGAAGTAGGTCGTTAAAGGTATATTGTGCGACTGTCTTTATTTATTATCCCCTTTGCCCGAAAGGGGTTTATTTTATATAATTTTACTTAATGCGCATTTCGTATTCTGCCATAGATACATATAAAACCTGTCCGCTTAAATATAAATATCAGGAAATTGACCGGATTCGTGTTCCTAAATCAAAAGAGGCCGTTTTTGGAACGGCTCTGCATTCCGCGCTTCGTTTTATGTTTTCACGCGACCCTCTCTACCCCACTCTTGACGAAGTGGTCAATTTTTATAACGAAGAGTGGTTGAAACTGCGTGAAAAGACCAAGTGGCCCGACGAAGAGTCAGAAAAAATTTTTAACCGGCACGGCGCGAGTATTCTTGAAAAATTTTATAAAAAGAACCAGCCGTGGAATTTTAACGTTTTGGATCTGGAGTCAAGATTCGAAACATCCATAAAAGACAAATCCACCGGCGAAACGCACACCCTTTCGGGAATTATCGACCGCGTAGATAAGCCGGATGACGAAACTTACGAAATAGTCGATTACAAAACCGGCCGGCGTCTCCCTTCCCAGGAAACTTTGGATAAAAATTTACAGCTCTCAATTTATCACCTTGGACTTTTGAACCGCTGGCCAGACATAAAAAACAAAAACATACGCTTGACTCTTTATTATCTTTCTCACGGTGAATCCTTGAGCACAAAACGGACCGAGACGGATCTGGAAGCTACAAAGAACAGCGTTTTGGGAGTTATCCATGAAATTAAGGCCAAAATAGCCTCAAATAACGATTTTCAGCCCACACCCGGTCCTTTGTGCGACTGGTGCGGATATAAGCCCATTTGCCCCGTCTGGAGGCATTTGTATAACAAAGACAAGTCCCCCGCCCCTGATGATATAAAAATAAAAGAGATAATCGCTGAGTATTTTAAACTGAAAGAAGAATCAAAAGATAACTCCGGCCGCTTGAAAGAACTTCAAGCGCTTATGTCCGACTACATGCGCCAAAAAGATGTTCTTCGCCTTTTTGGCGACGAGGGCTATGTTTCAAAATCAGTTAAAGTGGCAAAAAAATACGACATGGAGAAAGTTGAAGAAATTTTACATTCGATTGGAAAGTGGGAGGAAGTGCTTAAGGCAGACGAAAAACGTCTCGAGGAACTCTTGCCTACCTTATCGCCAGAAGTTGCTCAAAAAATAAATACCCTAGCAACTACGAAAACATCGGAATTTATCACGGCCAGCAAAAGGAAAATAGGCCCGGAACCGACACAATAATAACTGGCACGCAATAATCCACAACATTCTTTCACTTTTAGACCGATAGGTTAGATTATGATAGAATAGATTTAATGCCAAAATCCAAACCATTACGTTTTAAAAGCCCTGATTTGCCGGAAAAAATAAAGGAGCAATTTAAAAAATTTATAAATGATCACCCGACCACAACTTCGGCTGCTAAGGTTTTATTCGGCCTGGCTGTGTTTGGCGGCGTGTTAACAGCGGCAGTTGTTGTTCCGGGAGTCGTGAGCACAATTGGCCGTTCAACTAACAACAGGAAGGTGGAGGAGCGTAAAAGATACGCTCGTCTTTGGCAGAATTTTTATCGAATGAAAAAAGAACACAGTTTGGTTTTTTGTAAAGAAGAAAACGGTGCAGATATTTACGAATTCACCAAAAATGGCGAAAAAAAATTCAGGCGCTTTGTTTTGGAAACTTTAAAGATCGAAGCGCCGCTCAAGTGGGACGGAAATTGGCGCATAATAATTTTTGATATTCCCGAAAATCGTCGTTTGGCGCGTAGATCCTTGCAAAGAAAGTTAAGCGAGATCGGGTGTTACCCTCTTCAAAAAAGCGTTTGGGTCCACCCATTCCCTTGTGAAGAAGAAATTGAATTTATAAAAGATGTTTTTAATGTAAAACCGTTTGTGTATGTTTTAAAGGCTTCCGAAATGCCGAATGGAAAAGTTTTATATCACTATCGTCAAATGCTAAAATCTCATTTATAACTTTATAAACCTTTTGTGTTCTTATTTTTATTTATTTTTTATTTACTTTAACTCTTTCATTTTTTGGCCTATAGGTCAAATTTTGATATAATAGATAAAATGTAAAGTAGATTGCTATAAAATTAATGACTAGGGAGTTGATTCAGTGGTTGTGGCGGTCTCCGTTGATTCTTCCGAAGGCGATTCTTCGGTCGGGGTTGATGAGGCGGTGGTTGCGTCGGAAATCGGTTCATCTACGGATGGCGGAGTCGGTTCGGAGCTTGGGGACGGTGGCAAAGATGCCGGTGCGCTTGGGGTTAATAAATCCGAACATTTGCCGGCGAGAGATACCACCGCGCCGTTGGTTATTCTTATGCAGTAGGTCTCTCCTGTCGCGCTGTCGTAGGTTGTGATTCCATTTTTGATTTCGGCATTGTCCGCCACAATTTTTTTGGCTTCCAGCGTGCCGTCTTCCGTAATTCTCCAATTCGCAGAAGTGATGTAGCCGACGTTTATTATCCCTTGCCCCGACAAGTCCAAAATGTTGTTAGTGGTGATGACGCCTGCCGAATTTGAAATCCAAAATCCGCCGCCAACCGCGCCGCCTGAAATTTGCGAGTCCAGATGATTCCAGCCTAGATTGACGAAAACAAGGATTTTGCCGACGCCTGGGGAAACACTCGGTGTTGAAGAAGAAACACCGAGTGTTGAGGAGGGCGCGGAACCGTCAAACGGCTCAAGCGCGATTCCCACAGTCGGGCCCTCGGCGGTTGCCTTCATTCCAACGCCCGCAAGCGAAGAAGAAGTAATCCTGTCTCCCACCGCAATCGGGCCGTTTTCAAGGGAAACTTTGACCGGAACACGGCCGGTCAGGGCTATTCTTTGAGGATTTATTGCAACGTCTTTTACATCTTCTCCAAAAGTTTGATACGGGGCTGTTGAAACAATGCCTATTATTTTTGAATCATAAGGCTTTGTTGATTTTGAAAGAATTGAGATTGTCGTAGTGGCGAAGTCTTGCGGGACCTCCTCTGATTTTTGGCCATTTTCATCATAATAATCATCAATCTTTCCCGCATACTGAAATTCTATAGTTTGGTCGGAAGAAGATACTATATCAGCAACTTCTACGTTAGATTCTGCCTCGTACCATTCGGCTATGTCCGAGGGGGCGCCGGAACAATCCACTATTGGGTCTGTCGTGCCTACGGCTATTTGTCCTTGTGTGCTATGGCATAAAGCGACTAGGGTTTGCGTGTTCGGTAAAGAAATTCTAAATTCCCCGTTATCAAGCGAGTTAAGATAGACGTTCCCCGCGCTATTTGAAATAATGAGTCCAGTTGAGGCATTTGTAGTACCTGTGCCTTTTATACCCAATCTTTGTGTGGAGTTTGATTGTGTACCGATGCCGACGTTGCCGTTATTATTGATACGCATAGCTTCTGTCAGTGTGCCGGCATTGCGATTGATAAACACGAGCTCTGAAGAAACAGCCCCTGCGGTATGGTTGACGATTCTACTGAGAATACGGGAGGTGACTGTCAGAGCACCATTGGTGTCATTGGTAGAGTATCGTAACTCCGAAAAATTATTATTGGTCGTATTAGTATTCGATAAACGAAATACCGTTCCTCCGCCGTCTGAAGCGTTGGTGTAAGTGTTGGCATCACTTGATGCTATATCGAGAAGCGTTGTTGGACTGGTCGTCCCGATGCCGACGTTGCCGTCGGATGTCGCGAAATAAGCCGAACCGGTTGAGGAAATGACAGTTGTAGAAGCATAAGAAGCAGTCAAACGCGTTCCGTCAAAAGTTAAAGCGGAATTATCAATTAAAAGTCCTGCCGTTGAAGCGTAGGGAATCCTGCCGGAAATCAAAGACGAAATAACCTGATTTGTGGTTGAAGCCGAGCCGGAAACTGTAAGAGCGGTTGTGGAAGCGTATGGAATTGAAAGGCCTCCCAGGGTTCCTGCGGTGATTGACCCCGTGGTTGAGAAGTTAAGGCCGGATGATGTGATATAGGTTGTTCCGCTACCCACTCCAAGAGTCCCCAGTATTGAAAAATTGTTTTCAACCGTTGAAGTTCCCGTGCCTCCGACGTAAAACCTGCCCGCGGTTGAGAAAGATTCGGTCGGGCTTGTCGTCCCGATGCCCACAAAACCGAAAGGAGAAGACGCGGTTGAAATTGTGAATGTGGGAACGATTGAGGTGGAAGTGGCGATTGACCAGGCATTGACCGTGAGATTCGGAATCGTGGAAGTGGCGCGGTTGTTGAATTGCAAGAGTCCCGAATTGAATATGACCGAATCGCCTATGGCATCTCCGAGCGTTGTGTTGTTTTCAACAAGCAGAGTGGAAGCCGTGGTTGAGGAAAGAGTCTGCCCTCCTATAGATGTCAGGGAATTGGCAAATATGTCGCCTTCGGCGTCAACAAAGAATTTGGAGGAGTCCCCCACCGCCGCGGCAATTAGCACCGTGTCGGCTCCGGCTGACGCCGGATTTACCAGAAA
>MHMQ01000001.1 GCA_001819395.1 Candidatus Niyogibacteria bacterium RIFCSPLOWO2_01_FULL_45_48 | reverse complement strand
AAGGAGTTGTTGAAAAAATTCTTAGAAACCACACGGCGACCAACATCAAGCTTGACCATGTAATAACTTTTCTCCTGCGTCCGGCGTCGGATATAAAACCGACTATAAAAGTTATGATTGATCCGGCCAGAAGGCCGGCCGAAATTATCCCTCCCAGTTTTTCTATATTTCCGAGGACAACAAACATAAAGATCGGCCAGACAATCGCCCCAACCATTACCTCCATGGCATGTCCCGCGCCGGAGACAGTAAAAGGCGCGAGTTCTTTGTGTTTAAGATAAAACCAAACCGACCTTATTGAGATGTCCGGCGAAACAGGATGTCTTTTGAAAAAAAACAGGGGCAAAATGGAAAGAAGAAGCAATCCCGTGCTTAATGTGAAAACTTTGGAAAATCCGGACGTGGCAATTATAAAACCGCCCAAAAAAGGCGCGCTAAACCTTACAAGAGACGTTATCAGATACCGGGCGCCTAATTCCCGTCCCAGGGCGCCCTCATCGGCTGCTCCGCTAAAATTGATATGGTATCCGGTATTGAAAAATAACGACGAAAGCGCGCTAAAAAATGGTAAAACATAAAACAAAAGGGGGTTTTGCGGCAAAAATTTCAATCCGAAAAAATAGATGGAAATAAAGGGAATGCTCGCGAGCATCAAAAGTTTGTCGTCGAGCCTCCTGATAACGGGCACGAAAAGCGATACGGCCAAAACAAAAGACAGCGAAAGCAGCAAGTAAAAAAACAATATTCTCCATAACGGCTCGCCCAGCTCCCAAAGATAAATCGGAACAAAAATACCCGCAAGGCCGGTGGCAAATTCAATGATGCCCAAAGTGAAATGCAGCGCGTCAACCTCTTTATTGCGGAAAAATTCAAAATGTCCGAAATCGGTATAAAATATTTTCATGCTTTAAATAAATATTAGCATATTGTCAAAAAAGTCCTGTTGTTGACAACCGCATAGAAATTTATTAATATTATTTCAGAACTTTTTGATGAAACTAGGAGGTTGGTTAATGTTCAGAGTCAAAAATTTCCGCTACAATGGTTTTTTTGGAGAAGACCTTCCGGGCCATACCCCATATACTGTCGAATTCCTGAAATGGACAAAGGATCCCGGGGTCGCTGAGTTTCAGTGTTCCGATGGAAAAATCCGCCTTATTCCCACTTTTGCATTAGAAGGTGACATCTCTCAGCTTTCGCCGCAAGATTATCAAAAACTCGGAGGCAAGGTGTTATTTGGTTCTACCGCAAATTCATAACAAATCCCCATTCTGTAACCGCATGGTTCGTCCAGCGGTTTTTTTCTTCCCCTACGCTCCATGACACTTTTTGTATTTTTTAATACGCCCGTCGGGATGAGTCGCTCCGCACGGACAAGGATCGTTACGGCCAACGCCCGCAAAACCCTTATTTGAGGCCTGCGGCGCGATTTGAGCCGAAGGTTGCGGGTGTATGGCTTGCAGGGGTATTTTATCTGTTTTTGGGGCGTTTTCGCCCATTTTAAGGGCAATTTTGGCCACATGGCCCTCTATGGCGTCTTCCAATTCATGAAAAAGCCTGCCGGCTTCGTTTTTATACTCAACAAGCGGGTCGCGTTGCCCGTATGCCCGAAGCCGGACGGACGAGCGCATGTATTCCATTATTTCCAGATGTTCAACCCAAAAGTGGTCTACTGACTGAAGCCACAAAAATTTTAATGATAAGACGAATTGATTTTTATCAAGTTCCGCCATCTTTTGCCGGAACTTTTCTTTGTCGGTTTCTTCAAGAAAAAGCTCCTCTGTTCGCGAAAATAATTCCTCGGGCGAAGCAAAGAGAATTTCGCGCCTCCGGCGGTAAATCGCCGAGCGGTGTTTATTCATCACGTCGTCATATTCCAAAAGATGTTTTCGGGCATCAAAATTAAAACCTTCTATTTTAGACTGCGCGGATTCCAGCGAACGCGACACCATCTTATTTTCAATCGCCTCGTCTTCGGCCATACCTAAAGTCTGCATCATGTTTTTTATCTTCTCTGACCCGAAAATTCTTAAAAGGTCGTCTTCAAAAGAAACAAAAAACTGGGTCTCGCCCGGGTCGCCCTGCCTCCCCGATCTGCCTCTTAATTGATTATCAATACGGCGCGCTTCGTGGCGCTCGGTACCCAAAACGAATAACCCTCCCGAGTCCCTAATTTTTTTAGCCTCTTCAGGCTCTACCGGATTTCCGCCCAAGACTATGTCAACTCCGCGCCCGGCCATGTTTGTAGCTACCGTCACCGCCCCAACCTTGCCCGCTTGCGCTATGATTTCAGCTTCACGTTCGTGGTTTTTAGCATTCAGTACGTTATGTTTTACGCCTTCATGTTTGAGCATTGCCGATAAAATCTCATTTTTTTCGATTGAAACTGTGCCTATCAAAACAGGCTGGCCCAACTTGCTCCTTTTTTTAATTTCGGACAAAACCGCTTTCCACTTTCCTGCACCGGTTGCAAAAACCTTGTCGGGACGATCCGCTCTTATCAAAGGTTTATTGGTTGGAATTCCAACGACGTCAATGCCGTAGACCTTATGAAATTCTTCTGCCGAAGTAGACGCCGTTCCGGTCATTCCGGAAAGTTTTTCGTAAAGCCGGAAATAGTTCTGGAAAGTTATTGAGGCAACCGTACGGGATTCTTTTTGGATTTGCGCGCCCTCCTTTGCTTCAACCGCCTGATGCAAGCCCTCGGACCAACGTCTTCCGGGCATAAGACGCCCCGTAAATTCATCGACTATTATCACTTCGCCATTTTTCACCACATAGTCTTTATCTTTTTTATACAAAGCTTTCGCGCGCAAGGCTTGCTCCATGTGATGCACATATTTGACTCCCCCTTCAGCGTATATATTTTTTATTCCAAGCGCCTTTTCTACCCGACTTATACCCTCGTCAGTTATGGATGACGCCCGCATTTTCTCGTCAATCGCGTAGTCGCGGCCTTCTTGCAGGCCGTCTATAACTTGGGCAAAAAGGCGGTAAATATCGCCGGATTCCTTATCGGGCGCTGAAATTATAAGAGGGGTTCTTGCTTCGTCAATTAAAATGGAGTCCACTTCATCAACAATCGCAAAATAATGCCCGCGTTGGGACATTTGAGACGGATCGTAAGCCAAGTTATCTCTTAAATAATCAAAGCCGAATTCGTTATTCGTGCCATAAGTAATATCGGCCCCGTACGCTTCCTTTCTTGAACACGGCCGGAGATATTCATGAACTATTTTAAAAGAACCTTCGGTGTCGCGTTTTTTATCAAGTGTATTTGTGTGCTTAGAATCATATAAAAAGCTTGATTCGTGATTTATGCATCCGACAGTCAGTCCGAGCGCGTCATAGATTTGCCCCATCCAAACAGCGTCCCTGCGCGCCAAGTAATCGTTAACCGTAATAATATGTACACCCTTGCCCGCAAGCGCGTTTAAATACGCCGGAAGCGTTGCCACAAGCGTCTTCCCTTCCCCCGTTCTCATTTCGGCAATCCTGCCTTGATGCAAAACCATTCCTCCGAGCAGCTGAACGTCAAAATGCCGCTGGCCAAGCGTGCGCTTGGCTGATTCGCGAACTAAAGCGAAAGCTTCCGGCAGAATATCGTCTTTTTTTGAGATTTCGCCCAGCGCCTTTTTTAACTCGGATGTTTTAGAGCGCAGTTCATCGTCCGAAAGTTTTTCCAACTCCGGCTCAAGTCCGTTGATTTTTTGAACCAACGGCGCGAATTTTTTAAGAAATCTGGCATTGGCATCGCCCAATATAGCTGAAAATATGGACATTATTCAAGAACCATACCATATTTTTGCCCCTTTTGAAATATAAATTTTTATACTACTATAAAAACAGACAATTTTTGAAGGGAGAAACCGATGCGAGTATTGATGTGTTCGCCGATTTACCTTGAAATCTTAGAAGAAAACCCCAGACTGAATCCGTGGATGAAAAAAGACGCGCAACCGAACAAGACAACCGCGTTTAAGCAGTGGCACAACCTTGAAAACGCTCTTTTGAGTCTTGGCCTGGAAATATGGTTTATTGCGCCACAACCAAAACTGGGAGACATGTGTTTTGCGGCCAACGCCGCTTGGGGACGGAACAATATGTTTCTTATGGCACAATATCACCCGGAGGTGTGGTGGCGTAAAGACGAGATCCCGCATTACGCGGAATGGTTTGTCCAAAACCGCCATGGAGCCTGTTTCCTCCCCAAAGGAATCCATTTTGAAGGACAGGGGGACATTGTTTCACTGAATAATTCGTATATTTTTGGTCACGGTCAAAGAAACTCAATCGAGGTTGTGGACTATCTTGAAAAACATTTTAGGCTAAAAAGAATTGTTCCGGTTGAACTTGTCGACAGTCGTTTTTACCATTTGGATGTCGCGCTTCATTTTGCCAAAGGAGCAAATTCAATTTTGTGGTGCCCCGACGCTTTTTCAAAAGACAGCCGGAGAATGATAGAAAGATTGATGGCACACGAAAGAATCACCGGTCTCGAACTTTCGGCCGACGAGGCTCTGCAAGATCTCGGCAGAGGACGAATTAATTTTCTTTTAAATAGCCTCTATGCCGGACCAAACGAGATAATGGGTTGGAATGAACGGTTTTCCGAATTCCCTTCAAAAGTCAGGCATTTTCTTGAATCAAAAGGCTGTAGAATTTGGCCGGTTGATGTTTCCGAATTCGGTCTTTCCGGCGGCGGAGCGAGGTGCCTAACCCTCTTTTTGGATTAAAAATAAAAACCGCTTCACCAAATTGGTGAGCGGTTTTATATTTTCTCTTTGTTTTTTACCCAGAGATCGCGGGGTTCTTTTTTGTGAATCTCCACAATTTCTGCCCCCAAAATATCCGTAATGGATTCAATGAGTTTTTCCAAATCAACCCCCTTGCCGCAAATATCGAGGGTTGCGGTAACGCCCCCATATTCGTCTTCAGGCCAAGTATGAAAGGTTATGTCGGATTCAGCCAAAATAAGAACGAGGGTCAGGCCGTTGGGAACAAACGGATGTCGTAAACTCCAGCCGGTTTTGACAACAGTAATCCCGCAATTTTCCGCCGCCCTTTTAATCATTTCAAGAAATTTGTCCGCGGTTTCTTCGGTGGGGATATTTGAGCAACAACTGAAGTCCACGGGCTGCACAACGCCAACATTCAATTTATGCATCCCGTCTTTCATCACTCTCCACCTCCTTTAGTTTTTGCTCTCAAAAAAAACAACTGAAATAAATATAGAGCAACTGATATTCTAGTCAAGGTGTGGACAACTTTTTAGTCTAGTCAATGAGCACCGCAAGCGCGACGACAACCAGCCATTCGCCCGACGCAGTCTTGGCAGACGCGGTTATCGCGCCAAAGTTATCTTCATCTACGGACAAACCCCTAGATTCAATCATTTTTTTTGCGTAATGAACTGATTTTTCCTGCATCGTAAACGCGTTTTTGCGGCCATGATATTCAGTAAAATAACCGAAGCTATTTTTGTCAGTCGGCCTGGCGTAAGCAACGGAGGACGAAACAACAACCGACCGTTTTGCCGCGCCAAAAATATCAACTTGGGACTTAACAGCGAACACGATCCTTCCTTGATGTTTCCCGCATATACCAAGTTCATTTATGCCCTCATCGCGTTTAAGTTCAACGCAATCGGGGGGACAAATGCTGGTAACAGGAACAATATTCGCGCCCTCTACTCCGGCGTCTCTTAACGCGAGTTCAAAAGAAAAAAGCTGGTCTTCGCTTCGGCCGACACCGCTTGTCAAAAAAAACTTCTTCGGCACAATAACCATCCGATCCCCCCTTTGCTCAACGAACTTCAAACAACCGACTAAAAGTATAGCACAAAGTCGGAATGAATGCAAGAGTCCCTATCCTTGAATACGGGTTTTCTCCTTATGTTTCTTTATTTCCTGCGTTATTTCGTTCTTAACCAAACTAACGGCCTCCGCCAGACTTTCCGCGAGGGCTTCGGCTCTCAACATGTTTTTTAGTCCAGGCAAAGATATCTGGGCTTCGGCCCGCCAGATTTTACCCTTATTGTGATGCTTGGTGGTGCGTCCAAGTTCAATATCAAAAATAACGTCCGATTTTGGGTCAATTTTAACCAAAAGTTTTTTTACCGGTAGAACGAGTTTTTTTTCGGCCACAATCTCAATTGACGGCGTTAAATCAAAATTTGTCGTTTTTAGGTTGACTCGCATGTTTGTATTTTACAGCATTTAAAATTAAACACCAAAACAGATGATCGTTTGTTTTGCCTATATATAAATATAAAAGAAATAAAAGAAAAAATCCCCCACAAAATGAGGGATTTTTTCTTTGGCCGCTTATCTGCGGCGCTTCTTGGTTTTTTTGGCCTTTTTGCCGCCTTTCTTGGCTTTTTTCGCTTTTTTCTTTTTAGCCATCTGTATATTTTTATTATTTTCTCCGCTAACGGAGAGTCCAACAAACATCGACCGCGCTATGTTCATTGGTTTTATAAACTTCGCAGAGCGTAAAAATTCTTTTGAAAAAAATTTTTACTCAACTTTAGAATGTGCGTCTATATTAATTATCGCAACAAAAAAACTTAATTACAATATTTTTTTAACAAACCTGTGGATAACTTTTTTGTTTTTACTGCCTTGCTTCTCTTTCAATGTCTTCTATTTCTTTGGCGACAAATTTTTCGGCGTCATCCAAATCTTTTTTGAGCTGTTCAACTATTTTTTCCTCTTCCACGGTAAGATCTCTCTTGGTGCGCGCTTTTTCAAGAGCTTTAATTTCTTTGTGGACGTCTTCTTTAAGCAAATCAAATGCCCGATGCAAGGCTCTCGCGGCTTCATGGGCCTCTTTGCCGATTTTTTTCCTGAAAACTTCGTATTTGTTTTTGATGTGCCAGCTCATGAATACCAGAAGGCTTATAAGCCCGACAATGGAAATAATTACGGAGAGGGTGTTTATGGCCAGGGTTCCGATTCGCAGAATTGCAAGCTGTCTTACAGCAATTGATACCTCATCCGATGGACCGCTTTTAGCCCCTCTGGAGTCAACCACTTCGGCCCACACCTTGTAAACCCCGACCCTTGCCCGCTCGTCGTCAACAAAAGCAAACTTGCCTCTTTCATCGCTTCTTACACTGCGTTTCCTCGGATCATCTCTGTCTTTTTGAACCCATACGACAATTTCGGAATTCAGATACGTCTCGCCCTTTATAACAATCACTTCCCCGCTTTGGAGTTCGCTTGGGTACTCGGTTATAACCGGCGGTTTAAGCGCTCCGATATCGAAGTCAATGGAATTCAGGACAAAATTCCCGGCTTTATCGACGGCCTTTGCAAGCATTGCGTGTTTGCCCGGTTCAAGAACCGGTGTCTGATACACACGCGTCCCGTCATCACTCCATGTTTCTGAAATTTCACCGTCAATCTGAATTTCATAGTGGTCAATGCCCGAGGTTCTGTCGCTTGATTCAAAAGTAAACTTTACTCTTGGGTCGGTCTCATCCTCCCTCGAAACCAGCCGGACATCGAATCGTTCCGGTTTTTCCGTATCAATCTGAAGACGGAAACGCCCGATCGTTCCCCACCCGGCGCTGTTTCTTAACTGCCCGCTGAAATACCATATTCCATCGTCCAGGTTTTCAACCGTCCTTTGAGTTATGGGCGGTATATATAAAACCGCAGGCTCTGCCGTGGAAGATTTTCCAACCAACAGCCTGACCGCATTTATATCGGCGCTTATCGGCCAGTTAAGTTCGGCCGTACTCTTTGCGTACCATTTATTGGAGTCGGGGTGACTTGGAGAAGAAATGCGTGGAGCCTGCGGAGTGCCTGGGGCTACCGGTAAAGCTACCGGCTTTTCTTCCGAAACCAAGCTGAATTGGGCCGGAGCCCGCGTTTGTAAGATGTCCGTACCAAATCCGTCGTTCGCGCGAACTGCCGCGGAAGAAAAAATCAAAGAAGCCGAGCCGGCGTTTTTAACCCTAAAGACGATATTCAGAATTTTGCCCGCGGTTCCGTTAAACCCCGGAGTTGGCAATCCGCCGTTGAAAGAAATTGTTCCGGCGCCGTTGGAAAATGCCGGTTCTTCAACCCATAAAGAAAAAATAGAGCCGGATTTGGTAAGAGACACCACCTCCAGAAGCGCTGCCGGAAAATTTATGACCGAGTCGGCGTTATTGATTGCCTTATTCTGCGTATTAACCAGAACGCCGGTATTCAAAAGATCTCCGACGCTGAAATTACCCGATGACGGGCTGAAATAAAGCGTCGCGGCCTGCGCCGTATTTAATGCGAAGAATAAAAGGCAAAGGCCCAAAAAATATTTTTTTCTCATTTTTTCCTCTTTAGTTTCAATCCGAAGAATAATCCCACGGCAATAAGAATAAGTATGAGTATCGCCCAGAATTTGGAAGTTATATAAAACGGCGCTTCTTCCGACAGAGATAGAACTATGATTTTTTCATTACCCGCTTTGTCCACAGCCTTGATTTGAATTTGAACCCCGGGTGTCTGGTCCTTTATAAGATACGGGCTTTCGGCGCGATAAAATTCGCCGCCGCCCTCCCTGATCTCGTAATAAGTAATTCCAGACTCATTATCCACCGCGAAGAAGCTTATAAAATAATTATTGTCAAAAACACGCGGATCTCTTGATATTATCGCTTCAATAAACTCCGGCGGAGTCTTGTCTTCCTGAACCAAAGCCTGCCACTCGTCTTTCGGAAATACTTGTTCCGATCTTTCCGAGACCGAAACAGTAAAAGGTTCGCGCGCGGGGTTTATTTCCGTTCCTTTTCCGTCGGACAGATTCAAAGAAAAGCCATCGTCAAAAACCAGGCCCGCTTCTCCTGTTTTTTTGGCAATAAAAATCGCCCTTAAAATAGAGCCGTCTCCCTGAAATCCTCCGGGCGTTCCGCCGACAAAATTTATGCGTCCGTCCGCGTTTGAAAACGAGGGCCCGGATGCCCATAAGCTAAAAATAGAGCCTCCCGTGCTTAATTCCCTAACTTCGAGTTTTTCTTTATCAAACAATATCGATCCGTCAGCGACGTTTATCAGCTCCGGACTAGAAATCTTGGCTTCAACAACAAAAACATCGCCAATGCGTGTTTCCTCCGCGCGAGAGGAAAAGTAAACTTCGGCGGCGTTAACCGCGCTAAAGTTAAGAATAAAAAATAAAAAACTGAAAATAATGACCGCCATTAGACAATCTTTTTGTTATTATACCACGCTCGTTCGTCAAGCGCTAAATAAGGATTATCCGCGAAATTTATACTTACGATCCCGCATGAAGAGCCCCATTGGAAAAGGAGAATTGAGAAGTCAACTGAATCCGCTTTCCCGTCCTTGTTTATATCAACCTTTGAATTGGCAAAAGGAAGAGATGTCTTCCAGTAGAAAAGAAGTATTGAGAAGTCAACTGAATTAACCTTTACGTCCCCGTTGAAATCAGCCGTACAGCTTACGGCCGCCGGCGCGGCAAGCTGAAGAGGAATGTATGGCGCGGCGCCTCCTCCGCCTCCACCACCCCCGCCTCCGCCGGACGGGGCGGGGGTGGGTTCGGGTTCCGGCTCTACCGCCGTCTCGGAGCCAAATACCGCAAACTTACTAAAGGCCGTCGTCTCCCCGGTAACAATATTATTAGCCGTATCAAGGCTTCCGTTGCTCAACTCAAGCCATCCGCTGCCGTCTTGGGGATTACGATAAAGTTTAAGAGAGCTCTCATCCAAATTACCAAGCAAACTGTTGTCATACGAGAAAGTAACCACGATAGGATTGTTGAACGAGGAAATGACGTTTCCGGTTACCACCTCGCCGGCCCTGAAACCAAAGACATAGCTTCCCAGCATTGAACGTCCGGACGGGGCCGGGAACTCGGCGAGCACCTCCGCTTTCGGTAAACGAACAATATGGTAGTTTGCTTCGACATCCGCGGTTCCCGCGGCAATAGTCTGTGTTATCGCGCTCCCCTCGTTGCTCGTGAGAGATGATGTTGTTGCCTCGTCTATCGGTATCCTGACAAACGTCTCGTCTTGAACAGTAAATCCTCTTATATCAAACTGGCGCGTGGCAAACGACTGTTCAGTTCCCCAGGTAACAGTCAGCCTGAAATAATGAATACCTCTTGTGTCAGCCGGAACGGCGAGCTCAAGATTTGTATTAAAGTCTTCACCAACATCAATTTGTTTAGAGGCTGATGAATACGCAAGATTTTCGCCTTCAGCGCATTGCTCATTCTGCTCCGTTGTTATACACCAAGTATAAAAGTAATCAAAATCATCTACCGTTCCTTCGTTGGTTATTGTCGCATTTGCGACAATAGTCGGCGCAAAACTATCAGTAATAGAGTTGATGATCACCTGCGCGGGAGCCGATTCAACTTCCCAGAAGTCGTTTTGTTTAAATGTTTGTCCGTCTTCAGTCTCAACCGACACAACCGTCTCCCAAATACCCGCTTCCGAACCGGAGGAAAGATTCAAAACATATTCATATACTCCGGTTTCGAGTTCCGTCATGGCGCCGGCATTAATCTGAACATTTCTTGACGGGTCATAAATTGTGACGGTCGGAGTTGAAAATGGGGTGGACAGGGAATTTTCGGGATTAAATATAAATACTTTTGTTCTATATTTCGCGGAAGCGGACGCAAACACCTCGCCAAAGTCGGACAAAACAACTTTCCAGTTTGTCGCTTCGACATTGAATGTCAAATTACCGTGCGCCTCCTCGCCGTTGTAAGACGCATCAATTTGCACTCTGTATGTTCCGACAGCGGTTGTGGATGTTGCCAGCGTTGTGGTTGCCATGAACAATCCGGTATTAAGTTCGGTCGAAGAGGCGTAAAAGATACGCGAGTCGTCGGGGTCAAAGATATAGATATCAACACTCGCATTTACAAGCTGACCGCTTGAGTTCATAACGGTGGAATTTATGGACACGGTATCCCCCTTCTTATATATACTGCCGACACTGCTGGTGATGTTGAGAGGCAATCCTCCGGCGCTTGTTGAAGAAGCGACCATAAACGCCAGAGTGTTGTGGGTTTCGGCCCCATTATACTGCGCGTTAATTTTAACCTGCCAAGTTCCGGTTGATGAAGCCGATCCGATCGTTGTGGTCGCCTTGAAAAAACCGGTTGTGAGCTGGGTGCTTGACGCGAAGAATGTCCGAACGTTAGCCGGATCAAAAATATAAACGTCGATGTTGGCCGAAACGGGACTTCCGTTTGTGTCAAAAATCGTAGAATAAACCGCGAATTCGTCTCCGTGTTTGTATTGTGTGCCCGTGTCACTAAACATATTTAGCGCAAACCCGGCTTTTTTGGTAACGGTGAACGCCAAACTGTCGTGAACTTCATTGCCCGCGTATTGGGCGTCAATTTGTATTCTGTAAGTGCCAACGGAGGTTGTCGTTGCTAATGTCGTCGTCGCCTTAAAGAAGCCGTCACTAAGAGCGGTTGAGGATGCCGCGAATATTCTGGTTTCGGAAGGATCAAATATATACACGTCAACATTTGACGCAACAGGAGTGCCCGAAGCGTTTATCGTGGTTGAGAAAATTGAAACTTCGTCTCCGGGCGAATAATTTACGCCGACAGCATCAAATATGTTAAGCGCCAAACCGCCGCCTCCCGAGCCTCCCCCGGCGACTTCAACATTAAAAGCAAGAGCGTCATGGGCCTCAAAGCCGGTATTGTCGTGGTCAGCGTCAATTTTTACGCGATAAGTCCCAAGAGTAGCATTAGACGCGAGAGTAAAGTTAAATTCAAGAAATCCTACCGTGCTCGGCGTTGACGAGCCGGATGTCAGCAAAGTGTCATCGGGTTTATAAACATACACGTCAATATTCGGAGTAACGGGAGTTCCCGAAGCGCTTACGGCCGATGTAAATATGCGTACCGTGCCTCCGGGATTGTAAGTTGCGCCCACGCTATTTGTTATATTCAAAGCCGGCCTATACACGATAAATGCCAGAGAATCATGGATTTCACTGCCGTTATATTGCGCGTCAATCTGGACTCTGTAAGTGCCTACGGCGGTTGTTGTGGCAAGGGTTGTTGTCGCTTTGAAGAAGCCTGTGGAAAGTTTGGTGGATGAGGCGGAGAATATTCGGACATCGGACGGGTTAAAGATATAGACATCAACATTTGCCGCAACCGGAGTGCCGGTTGCGCTTATTGCCGCGGTGAACAAGGCGACTTCGTCGCCCAAGGCGTAACTTGCGCCCACACTATTATATGTAAGGAGCTGCGGGCTTATTGACGGCTCTGTGACCATAAACGTGAGAGCGTCATGCGCCTCATTTCCGGCGAACTGCGCATCAATCTGGACCCTGTATGTTCCTGTAGTAGAAGCCGCGCCAATGGTTGTGGTCGCCTTAAAGAATCCGGCGCTTAATTGAGTGGATGAGGCATAAAAGACGCGGGTGTTTGACGGATCATAGATATAGACATCAATATTGGCTCCGACAGGAACTCCGTCCGATTTCATTGCACTTGAAACAACAGCAACCTCTTCGCCCAAGGCGTAACTTGCGCCGACGTTATTTTTAACAATAAGGGAAGGTTTATTTACGACGAATGTCAGATTTCCATGCGCCTCATTGCCGGCGTATTTGGCGTCAATCTGGACGCTATATGTTCCTGTCGCGGCAGTCGCGCCAAGCGTGAAGCCGTGCTTAAAGAACCCGGTTGAAATTTCCGTTGACGAGCCGCTGGATACGCGAACGTTTGACGGATCAAAAACATACACGTCCACAAGAGCGCCCGCTGGCGTGCCGGTGGCGTTAAGGGTCGTTGAGAAAATATTAACCGTATCGCCTGCTTCATAGATAGCGCCGGTATTATTGTAAAGCGCAAGAGACGGCGCCGCTACGTTTTCAACAACATTGAAAGCCAGAGTATCGTGCGCTTCAAAACCGGAATACGACGCGTCAATCTTAACGCGGTATGTTCCCAACGGAATTGCTTCGCGATAGTAAACTTTGATACGAATTTCATCAATATGCGCGCTTGCGGACCCCACACCTGTTTCTTTTGCCGAAATCGCAAACCCGAAGTTGGTGTTATTTATATCGTCCGCCGTCCAAGTATCGCCCCACAAATCGGTTTGGCCGCCATAGGTACTTGTGGCGTCCGTCGTTGGCCAGTCGCCCGCTAGCGATTTATCCGCCAGACCTATTGCCAGATTCTTTACAATTCTAACCGCACTGTCCTGAATAGTTCCGGCGCCGTCTTTATTTTTCTCAACATCAACCGCAATGCCGAGAATGGTCGCGTCTATAGGTATATTGAATCCAAAATTGGTCGCGGCCAGATAATTTGAAACTTCCGATGTCGCAAGAGTTGTGGAGGCGTAAGTATTGCTGCTGGTTGTGGCGTTATCCAAATCAACCCACGCAATTGTGCCCGTAGCCGTGTCATTTGTTATCGATATTGGCGAAGTTGAAGCCGTTGAAACGGACGGGAAAACGAGCATGGTAGTTGCTTTAAAGAATCCCGTACTAAGCTCGGTGGACGAAGCGCTTATGAAGAATAAATCGTCGGGCCTGTAAATGTAAATATCCACATTTGCCGAAACAGGAGTTCCGGTCGCGTCAAGAGCTGTTGTAAATATTGCTACTTCGTCTCCTCGAACGTAACTCGCGCCAACATTATCGTAAATCAGAAGCGGCTGGCTTGTTGGCTGATTGACGGTAAATGCCAATGTGTCATGAGCTTGGTTCCCCGCAAACTGCGCGTCAATCTGGACTCTGTATGTTCCGGTGGATGAGGCCGCGCCTATGGTCGTGGTCGCTTTGAAAAAGCCCGTTGTGAGCTGAGTACTTGACGCGAAGAACACGCGCGTCTCGGACGGATCATAAATATAGACATCAATATTGGCGGACACAAGCGTTCCATCTTCTTCAGCTGCCATTGAGAAGACTTCTATCTGGTCGCCCGGATTATAATCGCTTCCTACGCTATTTTTAATCGTCAATGACGGCCTATTAAGCGTAAATGCCAGAGTTTGGTGCGCCTCGCCTCCTCCGTATTCGGCGTCAATCTGGACCCTGTATGTTCCGGTAGTTGAGCCGGAGCCGATAGACGTTACGGCCCTAAAAAATCCTGTTGTAAGCTGGGTAGACGAGGCGAAGAATGTGCGGACGTTATCAGGATCAAAAATGTAAACATCTATTTCGGCTGAAACGGGCGTGCCTGTTGAACTCACCGCCGTAGAAAATACGGTCAACTCGTCTCTTGGGGCAAAACTTGTCCCAACGTCGCTGAAGACATTAAGAGCCGAGCCGGAAAAACCCTCCGCGACCATAAACACCAGAGTGTCGTGGGCTTGGTTGCCCGCGAATTGCGAGTCAATTTGGACCCTATAAGTGCCCACCAGCGAAGCAAGCGGTATTGTAGTGGTCGCTTTGAAAAAGCCTGTACTAATCTGACTGGACGAAGCGGCAAAAATTCTCGTGTCGGAAGGATCAAAGATATAAACATCAACGTTAGCCGAAACGAGCGAGCCGTCTTCTTCCATCGCCGTTGTAAATATTTCAACCTGGTCTCCATATACATATAAAGCGCCAACATTATTTTTTA